>JALGWA010000069.1 GCA_025774425.1 bacterium | reverse complement strand
CGACGCCGGCGGCAGGTTCACGCCGCAATACATCGGCACCGGCGAGATGGTCGTCACGGCCACCGAATACGGCTTGAGCGACACGTCCGAGACGATGACGGTCGTCGCCGGCGCGACCTTCGCTTATCTCTCCTACAACTACAAGCGCCATCCTTACGACGGTTACTACTCGGACGGGCCCGTGCTCGTCCAGGTCTCGGGAGACGGCGGCCAGACCTGGCACACGCTGCAGACCATATGGGAAGGCGAGGACGAGTACTGCGAGGCGATGCTCCACGATATCTCGGACTACATCGCCGCCGACACGCGGATAAGGTTCGCCATCGAGGACGCGACCTTCATATCGGGCTGGGCCTACTTCGACGACATCCAGGTCCAGTACGACGGCGACTGCGACTCCCCGCCCGGGCTCAGCAACCTCGAGATCACGCCCTTCTACGATCCGATGTACGCGGACTCGACCTACCAGTTCACCGTCGTCGCCACGAATGATGTCGGGCAGGGCGTCGATCCGGCGACGCCGGCGGCAGGTTCACGCCGCAATACATCGGCACCGGCGAGATGGTCGTCACGGCCACCGAATACGGCTTGAGCGACACGTCCGAGACGATGACGGTCGTCGCCGGCGCCCTAGACACGCTGTTCGTCAGTCCCGCCCGCGACACCGTCTCGGCCGACTCGACGCGCTTGTTCACGGCATCCGGCCGGGACGCCAAGGGGAACGCCGTCGACGACCTCGGCGCCCTGACCTGGCAGGTGCTCGGCGGGATCGGCGGCATCGACTCGACGGGCCTCTTCGACGCGGTGAGGGCCGGTGCCGGATTCATCAAGGTGACGAGCAGCCTGGGAATGAGCGCGACGACGGACACGATAATGGTCGTGCCCGGCGATGTCGCCTGGATCGATGTCGTCCCGCCCGAGAACGTGATAGTCGAGGGGGAGACCTACCTGTACAGGGCGGACGGTTACGACGCCGATTCCAACTATGTCGAGGACGTGACCGAGCCCGCGTCGTGGAGCGTTTCCGAATGCGGCGTCGGCTGCTCGATAACTCCGGGCGGCCTGTACACGGCTCCGGATTCCCTCGCCCCGCCGGTATGCTACGTGACGGCCGCCTACGCGGGCGCGAGCGACTCGGGGTCCGTGGTCGTGATCTCGTCGCTCGCCTATGTCAGGGTCGAGACCATCGAGGGCGACGCCTTCGGCGACACCGTTCTCACCACCGACGACGACACCGTGAGGATCTTCTGCCGGGGCTACAAGGAAGGAGGCGAACCGCGGGGCGACGTCCCCGCCGCCTGGTCCCTCCTCGGCGGGGATTCCATAGGGACGGTGAGCCCGGGCCCGAGCGTCTACACCACGCTAACGCTGACGCGGCCGGGGGCGGGCCGGGTCGTCGCAACCTACAATGATTCGACCGCGGACACGACGGGCGTGATAACGTGCCTCGCCGGCGCGCCGGCCAGGCTGCTCGTTGAGCCCGACGAGGCGACCGTCGCCTCCGACAGCACTCTGCAGTTCTACTGCACTTCGTACGACGCCGACGGCAATCTCACCGCGCCGCAGGTCACGCCGGAGTGGCGGGTGTCGGGCGGGATAGGCACGATCGACGCCGACGGCCTCTTCACGCCGACCACGGTCGGCGACGGCAGGATAATCGCATCGAGCGGCGGCATCGCGGACACGACCGGCGTCATACGGGTCGTCGCGGGACGGGTCGCGTTCATCGACGTCACTCCCGACTCGCAGACCGTTCTCGAGGACAGGACGGCGTCCTTCGTATGCAAGGCCTACGACGCCGACTCCAACTTCGTTTCGACGATCACCACGGAAGTCGAATGGAGCACGACCGACCCGTCGGGAGCCATAACCGACCAGGGCGCGTACACGGCTGGCAGCGACCTCTCGCCGCCCGACTACTACGTGACGGCGACCTACGGGGCCTTCGCCGACACAAGCATAGTGACTGTGGTCACGGACGGGTCCCTGAGGTACGTGCGCGTCGAGTGGGAGGACGGCGCGCCCGTCGCGGACACCGCCTTCACCACGGACGACGACGGCGCAGTCGTCTATTGCCGCGGGTACGACTCCGCGGACGGCTTGATCGGCGATGTGATCGTCATGTGGACGGTCACGGGTGACTCGATATGCGATTTCTCCCCGGAGTTCGGCGTGTCGACGACGCTGACCATGCACACCCCGGGGACGGGCCGCCTGGTCGCGACCCACACACCTTCCATAAGGGACTCATCCGGGGCCATCACGTGCGTGCCGGGGGATGCGGCCGACCTCGTCATAGAGCCGCGGTCGGCGGAGATCACCTCCGACAGCACGCTCGACTTCGAATGCGTCTCGATCGACGCCGACGGCAACCCCACGGCACCGCAGGTCGCACCCGACTGGAGCGTGCTCGGCGGCATCGGCGCGATCGACCAGGCGGGGCTCTTCACGCCGGCGGCGGCCGGGACGGGCTACGTCGTCGCGGTCTCGGGGGCGCTCGCGGATACCGCCGGTCCCGTCGTGGTCCTGCCCGGGATGCTGGACAGCCTGGCGATCACCCCGTACAGGGACGTCATTTCCGCCGACTCGACCCGCAGGTTCACCGCGGCGGGCTTCGACGCGAAGGGGATACCCGTCGCGGAGACGGGCACGCTCTCGTGGTACGTGCTCGGCGGCATCGGCGCCATAGACCAGAGCGGTCTCTTCACGGCGGGCGCGGCGGGCCACGGCCGCATCAAGGTGCGGAGCAGCCTGGGGGTCGAGGCGCTGACCGACACGATCACGGTCGTGCCCGGGCAAGTCGTCTACATAGATGTCGTGCCGGCGGTGCAGATCGTCGTCGAGGACTCGTCCTTCAAGTTCTCCGCGCTCGGTTTCGACGCCGACTCGAATCTCGTGGACGACTACAGCGCGGAATCCGAATGGTGGACGAGCGACCCGTCGGGCTCGGTCACGGACTCGGGCCTCTACACGGCTGGCAACGCCCCGTCGCCGCCGGTCTATCACGTCGCCGCGCGGCTCGGTCTTCCCGCCGGCGCGCTCGGCTATGCGGCCGACTCGAGCGCCGTGACCGTGATAACGAGCGGGAGCCTGAGCTACGTGCGCATCGAGTGGGCGGACGGCACGCCCGTCAATGACACCACCCTGACCACCGATGACGACGGCATGACCATGTTCTGCCGCGGCTACGACTCGGCCGACAATCTCATCGGCGACGCCGCGGCGACGTGGAGCATCACGGGCGGCGATTCCATAGGCGCCGTTCTGCCCGGGCCCGCGCCGAGCACTAGTCTCACGCTGTTCCGGGTCGGCACGGGCGTCGTCGACGCGGTCTTCGCCGTCGGCGTCCGGGACAGCACGGGGGTGATAACCTGCGTGGCCGGCGAACCGGCCAGGCTGGTCATCTCGCCCGATACGGCCACGGTGACGGCGGGAACGTCCCTGGCCTTCGAGACCTCGACCTACGATGCCGACGGGAACGCCGCTTCGCCCGTCCCCGTCGATTCCTGGCAGGTGATGGGGGGCATCGGCGGCATATCGAGCGAGGGCGTGCTCGCCGCGACGACGGCGGGAACCGGGGCCGTCGCGTGCTCCGCCGGCGCGCTCTCGGACTCCACGGGCCCGATCGTCGTCGTCGCCGACATGCTCGCCCGCCTCCACGTCATGCCGGACTCGGCTGAGGTGCCCCTCGGCGGCGAGGAGCGGTTCACCGCGACGGGCCTCGACGCCTACGGCAACTCCGCGGGCACGGGCAACCTGTCGTGGGAGGTGCTCGGGGGGATAGGGACGATCGATTCGACGGGTCTCTTCACAGGTCTCGCGCCCGGCACCGGGCGCATCGCGGTGATGAGCGACCTCGGCGGAGTCAGCGACACCAACCGCGTCGTCACCGTGCTCTCGAACAACCTCGCCTATCTGCTCGTGACGCCCGACACCGCGTCCGTCAGGGTCAACGGCAACCTGCAATTCGTCGCATCGGGATTCGACGCTGCGTACGAGCCGGTCACCCCGGGCCCGCTCGACTGGGAAGTGATCGGGGATGCCGGGTCAATCGACCCGGACGGCTACTTCACCGCCATGGCGCCCGGCGTATGCTACATCGCCGCGGCCAGCCCGATAACCGGGGCGGCCGATACGACGGACATGATCGTCGTCGAGGTCCCGACGGCGGAGGAGATTCCGCTCGGCGACAGGATCGTCCACGCCGGGGACGTGATGGCGCCGCTGCTCGCGTTCAGAATCTCCAATGCCTTCAGCGGGGCCGAGACGATCGAGAGCATCACCGTGCGGGACGCCTCCAGGGGCACGGGCACGGCGGGCCAGGTGCGCGCCGACGTGGAATCGCTCGATGTGTACGTCGACGCCAACGCCAACTCAAACCTCGACGCCGCCGACACTCGCCTCGCGTCCGCGGACTTCGCCGCGAGCGCGACGACGCTGTCGCTGGCTTCATACTTGATCGGCCCCGGTTCGAGCCGGACGTTCTTCGTCGCGGCCCGGATCGCCGCCCGGCCCCACGACGGGGACTCTCTCGATCTCTACATGCTGCCGGGCCTCGATATCGAGACGGGCGACGGGTCGGTGGTCGCCGGGCCCGATACCTTGAACTCGCTCGGCTACGCCGTGGTCGACGGTCTCGTCGCCGGCCAGGTCGTCTTGACGCCGCCCGGCGTCACGACGGTCGCGCCCGGCGAAGCCGGCCTCAACGCATTGACGATCGATATCCCGAGGAATGGTTACGCGGCGGACGTCCTCGAGATCTTCTCGGTCTTCAACGCCGGCTCCGCGGACACGCTGGACATAGACTCGCTCGTCCTCTACCGGGACGACGGGGACGGCGTGTGGGGCGGGGCCGGGGCCGAGGCCAGGATGGGGGAGGTCTCCTTCACCGGGAACCAATGGGAACTGAGCGGCCTGGGCGCCTCGCTCCAGGCCGAGATGAACCGCTTCTATCTCGCTGCGAGTCTCGACCGGGACGCGGCGGACGGGGCGACGCTCTCATTCGGCATACCCCTGCACGGGCTGGAGATGGCTTCCCGGAACGACGGTCCCATAGACTCGGCGGTCGCGCCCGTCGCGACGATCTCCGTGGTCGGTTCCGACGCCGTCACCGTGCGTGCGGCAGAAATCCCGGCCGGCGTGATCGTCCCCGGCGGAAGCACGGGACCCGTGGCCGCCTTCGAGCTGGTCAACGGCTATTCGGCCCCCGTGGCGGTCGACGGCATTGTCGTGACCTCCTACGCGGGCGACCCGGCCGGCGCCGCCCAGGCCGAGATCGACGGTCAGTTCGGCGCCGTCTCGCTGTGGCTCAACCGTGACGGCGACACGTCGGTTCGCGGCGCCTCCGACAGTCTATTGGCGTCGGGGGTGCTGAGCGGCGGGACGGTGGCTTTCGGGACGGGCGGGTTGCAGGTGGCCCCGGGCGGGGTCGTCGTGCTCTTCGTCGAGGCCGAGGTCCTGGCCGAGACGGCCAAGAACGCCAACACGATCGACTTCGGTATAGCGCGGGCGGAGGACATCGGATTCGGCGGGAGCGTCACCGTGTCGGGGACTTTTCCCGTCAGGAATCCCGAGGCCTTCGTCATCGACATATTCCCCGCGTCGATGGTCTCGCTCGAGCCGGTCGCGGGCACCACACTCTACGGCGGCGACGGCGACGCCCTCGTGCTCGACTTCACGCTGCCGAGGAACGGCTACCGCGACGATGTCTTGAAGAACATCACGGTGGTCAATCGGGGAAGCGCGGCGGACGAGGACGTGCTCCAGAACGTCAAGCTCTGGGCCGACCTCGGACCGGCCGGCTTCACGGGTGGCGACACGCTGCTCGGGTACTTCGCTTTCTCCGACACCGTGTGGAGCATCTCGGGGATGTCGTACCCGCTCGGCGGAGGCATCAACCGCTACTTCGTGACGGTGGACATCGCGCCGCGCGACTTCGCGGGGGGCACGCTGAGGTTCGAGATACCGATCGACTGCGTGTCGTACCTGTCGGGCACGGACGGCCCCGACGATGCGCCCGTGGGGAACACCGAGGCCCACTTCGCACTGCCTTCGAACCGCATAACGGTCATATCGATTCCCAGGGAAGCCTCGGTCACACACCCCGGGGCCGCGGACGCGCAGGTGCTCACTTTCGCCCTCTACAACGGATATGCGGCCGAGTCCCACAACCTCTCGGGCATCAGGCTTTCCAACCGGACGGCGGCCTCGTCGGGCCAGGCCTTCGCCGACTTCGAGCTCGGCCAGGTTTCGCTCTACTACGACAGCGATGCGAGCCGGAGCTTCGACGGCGATTCACTGCTCGCGGCGGGATACTTCAGCGAGGGCGGGCTGAGCATGGACGGGCTCAACGTTTCGCTGCCGCCGGAGTCGCTGTGCTACTTCTTCGTCACGGCCAACGTCCCCCTCGGCGTGACGGACGGGGACACTCTCGACGTCGCGATAGAGGAGCCCTCGGACTTCACGTTCGCCCGTACCGTCAGCCTGAACGGCGTCATGCCGGTAACCCGCGGCGGTCCGCTTGTGATCGACGGTTCGGTGCGCGCGCAGTACGACGTCATCCCCGTCCCGGGGCGGACGCTCGCCCCGGGGGACGCGTCGGCGGCGCTCTTCGCCTTCAGGCCGGCGGCGAACGGCGACCGGGTGGACACCCTGACGGCGCTCGAGATCGTCAACCGGGGCGATGCGGGTCCGACGGACATCACCAACCTCAAGGTCTGGGTCGATGCGAACGGCGACGGCGAGTGGCAGGCGACCGACCGGATGTCGGGCAAGCTGACGTACGCGGGAGGGTCCTGGAGCGTCGAGGGAATGGAGGTCGAGATCGCCGGGGAGGTCCCGGCGGTGTTCGTGACCGGCGACATCTCGCCGGGCGCGGCACCGAACGCCTCTTTCCGCGCGGAGGTGCCCGTCGACGGCTGCGGCTACACGTCGGGCAACGACGGCCCCATCGACGGAGCGCTCGTCAGCGACCAGATGTTCGTCATTTCGAGTTCGGGCCTGCGCGTGACCTATGAGATCCAGAGGACGACCTATTCGGTCGGCCAGACCGTCGACCTCATCGTCGACGTGACCAACATACTCCCGAGGTCCCTGGGCGACGTCTACTGCGACGCCGCACTGCTGGGGGATCCGGGCACGCTCGATGCCGACAGCGCCTACGCGGGCCCCGACAGCCTCGGCTCGGGCGAGACGGCACGCTTCCGCTACTACTACACGGCGGCCGCCCAGGGGTCGGCCCACTGGCGGCTCAAGGCCTTCTCGACAAGCGAGCCCGAGTCCTCCGCCACGGTGGAGACCGAGGCCGTCGAGGTGCAGACCGT
>JALGWA010000068.1 GCA_025774425.1 bacterium | reverse complement strand
CGGTGAAGCCCGGCCGACTGGTCTCCGAGTTCGAGCATCTCGCCCATCACGAATACCCTGCGGCCGGCGGGCAGGTCCCGCAGGACGCCGAGGGCCGCGCCGACGGAATCGGGGTTCGCGTTGTAGGTGTCGTCTATCAGCGTGACGCCGCCCCGCCGGCGTATGTGCACACGGACGGGCTCGAACGTCGCGAGCGCCCGCGCCGCCTCGGCCGGGTCCACCTCGAAGAGGGCGCCCACGGCGATCGATGCGAGCGCATTGTAGACATTGTGGACCCCCGGCACGCCGAGCGTCACCCGCACGCCGTTCACCGTGAAGACGGTGCCGGGCGCATCCGTGACTTCGATCCCCGTAGCCCGCCAGTCGCAGTCGGACTCTATGCCGAAAGTCACCATATCGACGCCGACCTCCTTCGCCATTTGGAGGACGGCAGGGGAGTCGGCGTTCACAACCCCCCTGCCGCTGGGTGGAAGGACTCGTAGGAGATCGGTTTTTTCTTCGACTATTTTCTCGATCGACCCGAACAGGCCGATGTGCGCGGGACCGACGTTGGTGATGACTCCGACGTCGGGCCGCACCATGCTCGCCAGGTCCCGTATCTCGCCCGCATGATTGCTGCCGAGCTCCGTGATCAGCACCTCGTCGTCCTCCACGAGGCCGAGAACGGTGAGCGGGACCCCGATCCGGTTGTTGTAGTTGCCCGGGTTCTTGCAGACCCGGAGCGAAGTCGACAGCACGGCCGCGGTCATCTCCTTGGTGGTCGTCTTGCCGTTCGAGCCCGTCACGGCTATCACGGGTATGTCGACGAGGCCGCGGACGTGCACCGCCAGCCGCCCAAGCGCCGCGAGAGGGGAGTCGACGACGATCTGCGCGAAGGAGGCATCCAGCCCTTCGACCCTGCTGGCCACGACCGCGCCCGAGGCGCCCGAGGCCAGCGCGCGGCCGACGTAGCGGTGCCCGTCGGAGCGCTCACCCTCGAGCGCGAAGAAGAGGTCGCCGGCTTCGAGCGTGCGCGTGTCGATCGAGCAGCCCGTCGGGACGGCGGCCGCCGCCTCCCGCGGCGTGAACTTCCCACCGACGACGCCGGCGATTTCAGCTATGCTGAGCCTCAGCATCGGCGATGCTCCCAAGCAGAGCCCTGACGATTTCCCTGTCATCGAAATGGATCTTCCTCGTTCCAACTATCTGATAGTCCTCGTGGCCCTTGCCGGCGACCACGACCAGGTCCCCCTCGCCGCTCGCCTCGACCGCCTTCTCGATGGCGCGCTTCCGGTCGGGTTCGACCTCGCAGCGCGAGTCCTCGGGCAGGCCGGCCAGTATGTCCTCTATTATCTTCCGGGGATCCTCCGTACGCGGGTTGTCGCTCGTTATGAAGACGAGGTCGGAAAGCTCGGCGGCGACACAACCCATCTCCGGGCGCTTGCCCGCGTCGCGGTCCCCGCCGCAGCCGAACACGGTGATCACACGCCCCGCCGCCAGCTCCCTCATGTCGGCGAGGAGGCTGCGAAGCGCATCCGGCGTGTGCGCGTAGTCGACCACGACGCAGCGTCCCCCGCCCGTGATCAACTCCACCCTGCCCGGGAGCCGACCGAGCCCCGCGATCCCGTTCACGATGTCGTCCTCGCCGAAGCCCAGCGCCAGACCGACGGCGAAGGCCGCCAGGGCGTTCTCGGCGTTCATCCTGCCCGGCAGGCCGATCTCGACCTCGGTCGCGCCCTGCGCGTGCCTGACCCTGAGCCTCGAACCCTGTCTCTCCATAGACAAGACGTCGCCTCTGACGTCGGCATCCTTGCCCAGGCAGTAGGTCAGACACGGCAGGGCGCCAGTCTCCGCTATCTCTCGTCCCGTATCGTCACCGATGTTCACGACGGCCTTTCTCGCCTCGCCGAAGGGCGAGTCCGTCCCGGTCGCGAAGAGCGACTTCTTGGCCCTCTTGTACTCCTCGAAACCGCCGTGGAAATCCAGATGGTCCCGGGTCAGGTTGGTGAAGCAGACGACGTCGAAATCCACGCCGTCGGCGCGGTGCAGAGCCAGCGCATGCGAGGACACCTCCATCGCGCAGTAGGTCAGTCCGCTCGCCACCATCGACCGCAGGTAGCGGTGGACCTCCGGGGCCTCGGGCGTCGTGAAGGGGTCTTTCTCGAACGAGTCGCCGATGTAGTGACCGAGAGTGCCCATCACGCCGGCCGGCTGACCGGCGGCCTCGACTATCGATTTCACGAAATGCGCCGTCGTCGTCTTTCCGTTTGTGCCCGTTATCCCAACTATCGTGATCTGACGGGACGGGTTCCCGTAGAAACGCGCCGACACGCAGGCGAGCGCCTTGCGCACGTTCTCGACGACTACGAGAGTCGCCGACGCGGGAACGTGGACTTCGCGCTCGGCGAGGACGGCCACGGCCCCGGCGCGGACGGCGTCCGCCGCGAAGTCGTGCCCGTCGGCACGGCCGCCCTTGACGCACGCGAAGAGACAACCCTCCACCGCCTTCTTGGAGTCCGAGCAGACGCCCGTGATGCTGCGGTCGAGCGGTCCTGCGACCTTGACGACCGCACAGGACTCGAGTATGTCACCGAGCTTCTCAGTCATCGCCGCCGCCCAGGCAGATGGTGCACATCCTCTTGGAATCGAGGGGAGCGCCGGGAGCCGGGTCCTGCTCGACCACCCGGCCGCTCCCGGAACACAGCCAGCGTACTCTCGCCTGCTCGAACACCCGTTTCGCTTCCGAAAGCGTCAGTCCGATTACGGACGGGCATCGGCCCGTGCTTCCCGCACCGCCGGCCACGGCGGCATCGGGCGTCCCGTCGGGACCGCGGTCGAGCACGAGGCAGGTCGAGGGCAGGCAGGCCTTCTCCATTCTCGCGAGCGAGCCCGCTATAGTCCCGAAGGCGGGCCCGCACACCCCGCCGCCGTAGCGGTATACGCCCCTGGGCTCGTCGATCACGACGACGCAGACGTACTTCGGCCGCTCGGCGGGCACGAACCCCGCGAACACGCATGTATGAAGATCCCTGCGATACCGCCCGTCGACGACTTTCTCGGCCGTGCCCGTCTTGCCGGCCGCGGGAATGCCCTCGACGCGGGCGAGGGCGCCGGTGCCGCTCTCGACGACCGCCCTGAGCATGCGCGTGACTTCATGCGCCGTCTGCTCCTTGACGACACGCCTGACGACCTTGGGCTTGTAGGAGCGGAGCACGTTCATATTCTCGTCGACGACGGCCTTTACGAGCCTCGGCCTCATCAGCTCCCCCCCGTTGGCTATGGCCGCGTAGGCCATGGCCAGCTGGAGGGTGGTCACGCTGACCTCATGCCCGATGCTCAGGGTCTCGAGCGAGCGGCCGCTCCACGCGCACGGCTCACTGAGTATTCCCCGGGATTCGCCCTCGAGGTCGATACCCGTCCTCGCCCCGAAGCCGAAAGATCTCATGTAACGGTGGAACGCCTCGGGCCCGAGGTCGCGGGCTATCAGCGCCATGACGACATTGCTCGAGTACCTGACGGCATCCTCGAGGTCCATGACTTCATGGGGATGGAGATCGGTGATCACCCCGCCCTTGACCTTGAGTCTGCCGCCGTTCGTCCTGAAGACGGCCGCGGCATCGACGACGCCCATGTCGAGCGCTGCCGAGAGCACGCAGATCTTGAAGGCCGATCCCGGCTCGAAGGCCTGCCGCACGGGGAAATTGCACGTCTTCGGACTGCTCGCCATCGCGAGTATGTCACCGTTGGCGGGGTCGACTATGAGGACGCCGCCCGCCTTCGCCTTGTTGGTCCTGATCGCCTCGGCGAGCACACGCTCAGCCAGCACCTGGAAGTCGGCGTCTATGGTGAGGACGATCGAATTGCCGGGGACCGGCGTCCTGATCACGCCCTCCAGACAAGGCCTCGACCTGCCCAGCGCGTCACGGAAACACCGTCTCCTGCCGGGCCTGGCCCTCAGGTCTTCGTCGAAGACGAGCTCCAGCCCGGTCAGGCATTTGCCGTCGTCGCCGTAGCCGCCGATGAAGTTCAAGCCGACGTCACCGAGCGGCCTCGCGCGCATCCCGGAGGGCACGACGCCCACACCGGCGAGGCCCATGGCCTCGATCTCCAGCCCGGTCTCGATGTCGAGCGCCGAGGCCACGCGGACGAAGCGGATGTCCCTGTCGCCCACCCGCCTCAGCAGCCCGTCGTAAGTGTGGGCCGTCCGCTTCGAGAGCTCCCTTGCGACGACTTCCGGGTCCCGCACCAGATGCGGGTCGACGAAGACCTGCACGGCGGGCAGGGTCACGGCCAGGGGTCTCAGGTTCCTGTCGTATATCGTGCCCCTTCTCGCAGGCGTGTCCGCGGGCTTGAATTGCTGGCTTTCCGCCAGGCGCTTGTAATACTCATGCTCGATTATCTGGAGACGGAAGAACTTGCCGAGGACGAGCACCGCGAGGACGACGAATGCGGCGAACATCGCCAGCATCCTCGCGGACGAAAGTCTCATTGCTACTCCTCCGTGTTCTCAATCACATAGACGAACTCCCACTCGAGATCGTCCATACCGAGTTTACTGCGCGCTGCTTTCTCCAGGCGCGGCGCGCATTCCAGGACGGCAACCTCGTATGCGAGCAGCTCGGTCTGGTTTCGCACCAGGTCGAGTTCGGTTTCGAGCTCGAAGTTGTGGTCGAGCAGCGATTCCACCGCCAGCCTCTCCCGTGTGTAGAACAGGCTCGAAGCGGCGGCGACGGCGACGAGCATCAAACCCAGAAGGAACGACCGTCCCGCGCGCTTGACTCCATTTGCCCTGCCCAGTGTCTCTCCTTTTTTGCCCTTTCGAAGCGGCGCTTGCATTTACGGACTCCCGCGCACCGGAGACGGTCGCTCCTTCGCCCCTGGGTTCAATGCTCATATTCTATTTTCTCGGCCGCCCTCAGCTTGGCGCTGCGGGCGGAAACATTCGCACTCGTCTCCTCGGGCCGCGGCCTCAAGGGCTTCGGGGTGAGGATCTTGAACTCCGTCACCTTTCCGCATGCGCACACCGGCACGCCCGGCGGACAGACGCACATGCCCGACAACCTCCGGAAAGACCGCTTGACGATGCGATCCTCCAGCGAGTGGTACGTGATAACGCACACGCGCCCGCCGCTGTTCATGAGGCGGGGCAGCGATTCCATCAGTCGCGCCAGGCTCCCGAGCTCGCTGTTGACGGTCGCCCGCAGGGCGAGGAAGACCCTGGCGAGCGACTTCGCCGGCTTGTGCTTGACCACGGCCTTGACCGCCCGCGACAGGTCGAGAGTCGACTCCAGTCTCGAGGCGTCTCTCGCGTCGAGAATCGAACGCGCTATCCTCTTGGCGAGTCTCGTTTCGCCGAACTCCCTGAGAAGACCCGTGAGTCCGTCGAGGTCCATCGACCGGAGCAAGTCGCCGGCCGTGGCCCCCGACCCGCGGTCGAACCTCATGTCGAGGACGCCCTGTCTGTCGAAACTGAAGCCCCTCACCGATGAGACGATCTGGAGCCCGGAGATCCCGCAGTCGACGAGCAGGCCGTCGACCCTGCCGACGTACCGGCGCGACAGCCTCTCCTCGAGGTCGGCGAAATTCATCTTCTCCAGCACCACTCTCTCTCCGAACCTTTCCAGTCTTCTTGCGGCGAGACCGAGGGCCTCGTCATCGAGATCCACCCCGATGAGCACGCAGTCAGCGGGTGCGGCCTCGAGCAGCGCTTCGGCATGCCCGCCCGGTCCGACCGTCGCGTCGACTATCACCCGGGCTCCAGGTGTGATGAGGAACCTCTTGGCCTCGTCCACCATTACAGGAACATGGCATGCCTGACTGCCCCCTCCCAGGACTCCGCCTCTATGCTTCATCCCGGCCCCGCGCTGGGCCGCGATCCGTCATTCGCCTGGTGATCTCTTCGAGAGCTTCCTCGGGGGTGATGCCCCTGGACCGCTCGTACTCCTCGTAAGTCGCGGGATCCCAGAACTCGATGTGGTCGAGCTGGCCGAGTATCAGAACGGAGTCCTTGATGCCCACGGTCGCGAGCAACTCGGGCGGAATGAGAACTCTCTTGTGCCCGTCCATCCTCAGGTGACGCGCCCTGCGAAGTGCGACCCTCATGTAGTACCTGCTGACATCGGCTTCGGGGAAGGCCCGCATGAACTTCTCGCGGTCCTCCCACTCGTCGAGAGGGTATGCCGCCAGGCACCCGTCGGCGCCTGGCAGGACGATGAACGCGTTCCGGGCGAACTCCGACAAACCATTCCGAATCTGGGCGGGGATACTGAATCGGCCCTTGGCATCTACGGCATGAACATAGCCGCCATAGAACGATGACATCGATCAACCTTGCCTGAATGTCCCACTCAATCCCACTTTATGCCGCAACGGGGGGAGATTAGCATCAGGCCCATACCGTGTCAAGCAAAATTTGCAAACATGGGTGAGAAGTGCTCTTTTTTGCTAATTAATTGGCATTCAAGAAGATAACCGAGGGGTCAGAGCTCAGAATGCACATTCCGGGGGCCCAACGAAGCCCGAGGGCTCAGCGCAGCACGAGGGTCTTCCTGGCCAGGGTCGTCCCACCGCCTGTCGCCACGACGAAATAGATTCCGCCCGAGACCCGCCGGCCGCCCGAGTCCCGGAGATCCCACATGACGTCGTGGCGGCCCGGGCCCAGGCGCCCGCCGATGAGCGCCCGCACACGCCGCCCGCGCACGTCGAACACATCGACGCGGCAGTCGGGCCCGGTACCGGCCGGCACCCCGAGGCGTATGTGAAGGCGGGACAGCGCAGGCGAAGGGAACACGTCCACGGTGAGGCCGGGCGGCGCGGCGCCGTGCCCGTCGACACCCGTTCCCGCCGGCGGAGGGCCGCCGTAAAGGTTGGTGTTCAAAGCGTCGTGGC
>JALGWA010000067.1 GCA_025774425.1 bacterium | reverse complement strand
GCATTTCGAGCTCTGACCCCTACTTTGCTTTTACCTTGAAGATCTTGGGGTCCCAGTCGATCTTGCCGTGGCGCTCGCTGATGAGATCGGCGGCGAGCTCGTCGTTGTCGTCTATGCCGCAGGCGACCTCTGCCAGCTTGGCCAGCTTGTCCAAGTTCATATGGCGGTAGGCCATGAGTCTCGCCGCCTCCGTGTTGCCGCCGCCGTGGATCGCCATGGCCGACCAGTTGCTGCCGCGGGCCATGTTCTCGGCCAGCCTGTAGACTCGCAGCCTGTCCTCCGGCGTCATGCCCTCCTTGGCCGGGGCGAGGTACTTCCGGAGCTTCTCGGATATGCCGCTATCGAGCAGGTCCCTGGCCGCGGGGAAGGTTTCGCCGGTGCCCGACATGATCTCCCTGACGTATCTCACGATGTTGTGCGGCATGATCGTCGCCTGGTACTTGGCCGCGTGGGCGAGGAGGGAGTTGGGTATCCACGCTCCGGACTCGTGCTTGAATCCCTCGACCCCGGCCGAGAGCGAGAGCGCGTAGAGGGTCTCCGCCGTGATGCCCATCTCCGCGAGCTTGGAGCGGATGTGGCTGATCTTGCCGACGTTGATCGAGTCCGCGACGACCTTCGTCGCGCCGGTCAGGAGACTGACCCCGCCGGACTTGCAGGCGCCCGCCGTCAGCCTGTGGACCGCCGTGAAGAACTCGATCAGAAGGGGCGTGAACTCCCACTCCTCGCACATGAAGACGCGCTCGTTGGGGACGAAGATGTCGTCGCAGATGAGCGTCGCCTGGTGATCGCCGTATTTCTTTCCTATGTCGATGTTGTCGTATTCGTCCCCCATCATCCTCTGGTCGAAAGGCGTCCTGCCGAGGGCGTAACTGACCCCCGGCGTGTCGGCCGGCACGGCGCAGGAGACGGCGTATGCCTTGCCCTCCTCGGTCATCGCCGCGGTCGGGACTATCACGAACTCGTGGCCGAACAGCACCCCCGTCTGGTTGATCTTGGCCCCCCGGATCACGATGCCGTCGTCGCGCTTCTCGACGACCCGGAGATACATGTCCTTGTCCTTCTGATGCTCGGGCTTGAGCTTCCGGTCGCCCTTGACGTCGGTGAGCGCGGCGGTTATGGTCAGGTCCTTCTCCTGGACGTTCATGAGCCACTTCTTGAAGCGTTCGTGATAGTCGGTGCCGAGCGCCTTGTCCATGTCGTACGTCAACGGGTAAAGGCCCGAGATCGCCTCCGAGCCCGTGCACCTGAAAGTGCAGCAGCCGAGGACCTCCGCGAGAGAGCGGGCGACGCGGGTCTTCTGCATGGCGTCTTCGCGGCTCATGAGGGGCGACGTATAGAGATTGCATTCCTTGCCGGTAAGATGCGATTTGACGACGAGCATCTCCCTGAACTTGGGATGATGTCCCAGGTCGTATATCGTCATTATGGTCTCAAGCGACGGCTTGAGGGCGGGGTGTCCGCTCGGGTCCGTGATCTTCTCGCCGCGAAACCAGATGTCCATCGGCTTCCTGGCCTTGATGCTCTTCAGGTACTCCTCTCCGGTCATGAGCGCCATGTGATTCTCCTCTCTGAGAGTGAACCAAAGAATGTACTCCTGCCTCCGAGAGGCTACCAATTACGGCCATGCAAAGTCAAGTTCGGCGAACCCGGCCGGTGACCGGCCCCCCGTATTTGGGTTGACGGGAACGGAGTGCGTTGATAAAGTTGCAACACGCATGTTTCGGAGGGGGGTACATGAAAACACCACTGCTGTTCATCCTCGCGGCGGCCGCCGTCGTCCTTGCGTCACAGGCGCCGGCGCCCGCGGTCCTCGCCGGGGAGATTCAGGGCCTTCGCGCATTCGACTCTCCCGGGGACGGCGGAGAGAGCGTGACGCTGGAGTGGGAAGGGGGACCCTCGACCCTGGTCTCCATAATGAGGTCGGAATCGAGCGGCGGTCCGTTCGAGGAAGTGGGAACGACCATCGGCACCGACGGCGCGTACGAGGACTACGTGGAAGAGGGAAGGCCGTACTACTACCGGCTGTCCTACCGGATCGGGGACCAAGACTATGTCACGGCCCCGGTGGGACCGGTGGCGGCCAGGAGCAACTGGTTCCGTTCATACAGGCTGAACGCTCTCGTGCTGGCCGTTCTCATGTTCTCTCTCGTCATCTATTACATCAATGCGGCCAAGAGAGGAAAGGACCTCTACATCAGGCGGATATCCGGCATCAGCGCCATCGACGAGGCCGTCGGGCGCGCCACGGAGATGGGCAAGAAGATCATATACATACCGGGCATCATGAGCATAAGCGACATCCAGACGATCGCCAGCCTGTCGATACTCAGCCACGTCGCGAAGCAGACGGCGGTCTACGGGGCCGACATCGAAGTGCCCAACAAGGATCCGTTGACATTCACGGCGGCGAGGGAAACCGTCAAACAGGCCTACATGGAAGCAGGCCGGCCGGACCAGTTCAGGGAGGACATGGTCACGTACATCACATATGACCAGTTCGCCTATGCGGCCGCCGTGAGCGGCAAGATGGTCCGCGAGAGGCCCGCCACCAACTTCCTTATCGGCTACTTCTTCGCCGAGTCGCTGATCCTCGCGGAAACGGGGCAGAGCACGGGGGCAATCCAGATCGCGGGCACAGCCGCCCCGACCCAGCTGCCGTTCTTTGTAACGACCTGCGATTACACGTTGATGGGCGAAGAGCTGTACGCGGCGAGCGCCTATCTGTCCAAGGAGCCCATACTGCTGGGGAGTATAAAGGCCCAGGATATCGCGAAGGCGCTGATCATCGTCACCATTCTGGTGGGGATCGTCGCGTACTTCTTCGGGTCCACCGTGATAAGGAATCTTCTGGCATCGCGTTGATGAGGAGGTAAGGATGCGGAGAACCATCCCTCTTGTGATCACCTTCCTGATAGGACTGTACCCTATCTTCGCTTTCTTCGTGCCGCATGGAAGCATATCGGGCGCCAACGACTGGCTGGATTCCGCCCTTGTCATCGTGGCCGCCTTCGCCCTTCCCCTGGGGACCGTCAACGTCGTGATGACGAACACGACCAAGCTCAAGAGGAAGTCCAGGGGCTGGCAATACTCCATAGTCCTGCTTGCCGGGCTTACGGTGATGGCGTTCTACGGCCTGGTGGGAGGAACGGGCGTCCATCCGAGCTTCCAGTGGATGTTCGTCAACATGGTTTCGCCGCTTCAGGCGACGATGTTCGCGTTGCTCTCCTTCTACGTGGCATCCGCGGCGTACAGGGCGTTCAGGGCGCGGAACGTGGAGGCGACCATACTCCTCATCGCCGCCATCATAGTGATGATGGGAAGAATCCCCTTCGGGGACATGATGACGAGGGGCATGATGACGCCGCTCAGCGAGTGGATAATGAGCATCCCCAACGCCGCGGCCCAGCGCGGCATCATCATCGGGGCGGCCCTCGGCGCGGCGTCCATGTCGATTCGTATCATACTCGGTATCGAGACGACCTATCTCGGTACGGGCAAGGACTAGGAGGAGACGGGGATGAATGCAAGAAAACTCTTGTACGTCGATCGCAGGGTCATCTATCTCCTCGTTGCGATAGGTGCGCTCGTACCGATCATAAGGCCGATCGGATTGCCGACCGTGCCGACGAAGCCGGTCCAGCAGCTGTTCAACAAGATAGAGAGTCTCGGTCCGGACGACACGGTCATCATATCGTTCGACTACGGGCCGTCGTCCGAACCGGAGCTCAACCCGATGGCCCAGTCGATTCTGCGCCACTGTTTCCAGAGGAGGGTGAAGGTCCTGGTGATGGCGCTCTTTCCGCTCGGCGGCGTCAACATGGCGATCGACCAGCTGCAGGCGGTGGCCGACGAGTTCGACGATATCAATTACGGAGTCGACTTCGTCAATCTCGGATACAAGGACGGGGCGCAGGCGGCCATGAAGCGGATGGACATAAGCATAGAGTCCCTGTTTCCCGCCGACGTGAACGGCGACCCGACGAAGGACATGCCGATCATGGCTCACGCGAGGAACTACGACGATATCGCCGTGGTCATCAGCCTGGCGACCGGCATCATAGGCGAGTACTGGGTGAACCTCGTGAACGCCCAGTTCGGAGTCCCCGTCGCGGTCGGGTGTACCGCCGTTTCCGCGCCCAAGTACTATGCTTACCTCAGGGCGGGGCAGATGATGAGTCTCCTCGGGGGGCTCAAGGGCGGCTCCGAATACGAGAAGCTGCTCGTGGACAAGTATGAGTTCGCGCGCGAGCTTTACGAGCAACCGGAGATCAAGATCACCTCGGCGATGGCGGGGATGGACGTACAGTCGATCGTCCATGTCATCATCATCGTTTTCATCATCTTCGGCAACACCATGTACTTCATCATGAAAAGGCAGGAGAAAGCGAGGTAGGGCATGGTTTCAATCGGCGTGTGGATCAATGCGTTCCTGACGCTGTGCATACTGAGTTTCTTGTACAAGGACAATCCCTTCTTCAGGTTCGCCGAGAGCCTGTTCGCAGGCATGTCGCTCGGCTACTACATAGGGCTGGCCAATCAGCAGACATTGATGCCCAACCTGTTCATGCCGCTGTTCCGTGACTTCTCCGGGAGCGTGGTGCTTCTCATTCCCATGGCGCTCGGCATATTGCTGTATTTCCGGTACATCCCGAGGATCGCGTGGATGGCGCGCCTGGCGCTGGCCGTCTACATAGGGTATTACATCGGCGTCATGTTCCTGCAGAAGCTGCACGGCGAGGTTCTCCCGCAGTCCAGGGACACGATACTACAACTGCGCGGGATCGCCGGCATCGATGTCCTCTGGAACGCCGTCTTCATCGCGGGTGTCATCTCGGTGCTTCTCTATTTCTACTTCTCCGCGGAGCACAAGGGCGTCCTCGGCAAGGTGAGCCGGGTGGGCATCTGGTTCCTGATGATCTCGTTCGGCGCTAGCTTCGGCTACACCATCATGGCGAGAATCTCGCTTCTCATGGGCAGGTTCTCGTTCCTCGTGAACGATTGGATCAGGCCTCTCATGGGAGCGAGCTAGGGAGGCGGCGGCCGACTGACGGCCGGTGTCCGGATATGAGGTCTTGCGCGTTGATATGAGGCGTCCCGTCATTGCGCTGATAACGGATTTCGGTCTCCATGACGTCTATGTCGGGGTGATGAAGGGAGTGATCCTCGGCGTCAACCCTGAGGCCCGCATCGTCGACGTCACGCATTCGGTTCCCAGGCACGACGTGGCGGCCGGCTCGTACGCTCTCTCGGCGTCGCTGGACTACTTCCCCGAGGGGACCGTCTTCGCGGTCGTCGTCGACCCGGGTGTGGGGAGCGACAGGGCGGTGATCTGCGCCAGGTCGGAGGGCCGGTACTTCCTCGCCCCGGACAACGGCGTCCTCGCGCCGGTGCTGACCGGCAGGGGGTACGATGCGCTCGTCAGGGTCGAGAGGGAGGATCTCTATCTCAGGCCCGTGAGCTCGACCTTCCACGGCCGTGACGTTTTCGCCCCCGTGGCGGCTCGTCTCTCCGCGGGTCTCGATATCGGCGCGCTCGGCCGGGAGGTGTCCGACTTCGTCCGGCTCGATGCGCCGGAGGCCGAAGCCGGGCCCGAGGGCGTCAAGGCCGGCGTCGCGTGGGTGGACGCTTTCGGCAACGTGATCACGACCTGTCCCGCGCGCCTCGTGGATGCCGTGATCGGCCGGTGGGGTCGCATCGCCGTCCACGGCAGGGACGCGAGTTTTCCGCTGGTGGCGTGCTATGAAGCGGTGCCGCCCGGCGAGTTGCTCGCCATCGTCGGGAGCTCGGGCTTCCTCGAGATATCCGTGCGGGAAGGGAACGCGGCCCGGCTTCTGGGGCTCGGGACGGGAGACGGCATACTGCTGGTCGACGGCGGCCGGATGTAGGCGCCCGGAACGTCCCGGTGTCGTCGGGAGGGGCATGCGGCGGGCGGACGAATACGCCGAGCTCGAGGGCGCCGGCGGCCGGGTCCGAAGCCCTTGTGAGTGACGCCGGGAATGGCGGAACGTCCCTGCGGAGAGTATAATCGGGCGGGCGGTGTCGACGGGCGCTCCGCGCCGTCGGGCCGGCCCGATGCTCGGGTGTGGTATCGCGGCGGGCCCGCCCCGGGGTTGGAGCGGCAGGCGAGGAGGAATTGATATGGTGAGGACGCTGGGTCTGCAGAAGGGGATAGTGTACGGCCCCGTGAACTCGCGGAGGCTGGGCCGTTCGCTCGGGCTCAACATCATGCCGACCGGGAGCAAGCTCTGTCCCTTCAACTGCATCTATTGCCACTACGGTTGGACCAGGTACGTCGAGCCCGACGCCGGCGGCCATCTCGGGGACCTGCCGTCCGCGGCGGACGTCGAGAGGGCGCTCGAGAGGGCGTTGCCCGGCATCAAGCCGCCGCCCGCCTACATCACGTTCTCCGGCAACGGCGAGTCCACGGTGCACCCGGACTTCGAGGCGATAGTGGAGAAGGTCCTCGAGGTGAGGGACCGGAGCGGGACGGACGCCAGGGTGGCCATACTGTCCAACTCTTGTGTCGCCGGGCGCGAGGACGTGAGGAGGGCGCTCGACAGGCTCGATGTCAGGATAATGAAACTCGACGCCGGCACGCAGGAGGTCTTCGAGAAGGTGAACCGTCCGGCGCCCGGCATCACTTTGGACAGCGTCGTCGACGGCCTCAAGCGGCTCGACGACGTGACGCTCCAGTCGATGTTCGTCCGGGGCGGAGTCACCAACGCCGGCGACGCCGACATAGACGCCTGGCTGGAGAAGGTGGCCGGGATCAAGCCGGTGTTCGTCCAGGTCTACAGCCTCGAGAATCCGCCCGCCATGTCCACCCTCGAGGAGGTGCCGCGGGAGAGGCTCGAAGCGATCGTGGCCAGGCTC
>JALGWA010000066.1 GCA_025774425.1 bacterium | reverse complement strand
GGGCACTACGCGGGACTGGGCCGGCTCGGCGGCGCGGTCGTGATCAGGGAGCCGGCGAGCCGGCGGAAGTCGCAGACCTACTTTCTCGCCCTGGTCGACCCCGGCGTTCTCGGCAGGTTTACGTTTCCGCTGGAGAAACGGAGCAAGAACGAGGCGCGGGCGATGCTGGCGGAGCGCGGCCTCGAGGCGAGATCCGGGGAGAGCCAGGATCTGTGTTTCGTCGCGGGGGGCAGGTACCATGAGTTCCTGGAGACCGGGGCGGGGACGCGTGGGGCGGGCAAGCTCGTGGACGCCCACGGCAATGTCGTGGGCACCCACAGGGGGCACTACGCCTATACGATCGGACAGAGACTGGGCTACCGCGGCAAGCGGGCCTATGTGCTGGACAAGCGCCCGGCGACGGACGAGGTCGTCGTCGGTGACAGGGAGCTCGCGATGACGAGCACGATCGCGGCGCGCGAGGCGAACTGGTTCGTCGACCCCGCCGAGCATGCACGCGGCGAGATAATGGTCAAGTACCGCTACAATACGCCGGCGGTGTCCGGCCGCATCCGCCGCCTGGGGGACGGGACTTTCGAGGTGACGACGAGAGAGCCCTGCTTTGCGCCGGCCCCGGGGCAGATCGTCGCCTGCTACAAGGACGGGTTTCTGCTGGGCGGCGGTGTGATTGCACGAACGGCCGGTCGACCTACATAGTGCCTTCCCAGACCCTCCCCTGCTGCTGCGCGGCCGCGGGCGGCTGCGCGGGCTCTTCGGCCCGCCCGGTCCTTTCCCGCACCTCGACTTGCACCACCTGGGCCTTGTCGGGCTTTCGCGCCGCGTCACGAGCCACGGTGGTTATGACGAGGCCGAGGAGCAGGACGAGCACGATGAGCAGGGCATAGCCCGCCACGGGATTTCCCTCTTTCATGCCTCCCTCCATACGAGTACATGCGGTTCGGGCTGGTCGACGTTGAAGA
The DNA here is from genome assembly GCA_025774425.1 of bacterium. Classification (GTDB taxonomy): domain Bacteria; phylum Arandabacterota; class Arandabacteria; order Arandabacterales; family JALGWA01; genus JALGWA01. The sequence goes on along the minus strand of JALGWA010000066.1, from coordinate 5,937 downwards.
GCACCGTGGTCGGGTAATACGGCGGAGCGATGCCCCTCCTGTCATACCTGAAGTCCCTGCCGTAGCCCGTCTGGGCGCCGGAGTAGGAGAAGGTTCCGAAGGGACCGTAGTATCTCTGCACGGCGCCGCCTCTCAGATGCACCTGCCCCCTGTAGGAGCCGTGATCGTAGTCGTCGACCGTGAAGGCGCCGTATTCACCGGTCGCCATGACGAAGCAGTCGAGCAGAAGATCGTCGGGTGCATCGGTCGCGATGCGTATGTCGCCGCCCGACGAGTATATGCCGAGAACGCAGTTGGATTCGTCCATGTTCTCGCAGGCGATGTCCTTGTCGATGACGATGTCGTCCACCGAGGCGATGGTCAGCTGCGTTTCCGAGCCGACGGCGACGGGCACGGCGTCGCCGACCCTGTCCAGGCCGCCGAGGTTGTCGATGCCGCCCGTGGTGTAGAGGATTCCCCGCGGGACGCCGTCGAGCGTCGTCGTCGACCCGCCCTGGTGCACCTCCGTGTGGTTGTTGACCCTGTCTATGACGATGGTCTTGGTGATGCCGTTCGCGTCGGTCATGGTGTAGTTCTGGTTGCCGTCTCCGTCGACGGTCAGTCTGCATTCCTCGAGGTCACCCGCTACGTATATGCCGCCGGTGACGGCGCCCCCGTCGTTGGGGACGTATATGCCGGGCGGCACCGGCGACGGGTCGTCGGGATCGAGGCCGAGGGCCGATCTCTTCATCGAAAGCGGCACGGGCGTCGTGTCCGCCGCCGCATAGCCCAAGGCGGCCCTCTCCTGGCAGAAGGAATTCGAGGGCAACGGTATGCGGTCTGCGCTCCGCTCGAAGCCCCCGTAGAAGTTGGGGACGTCCCTGTCGCCGTTCCGGTCTGCGTCGAGATCGACCGGCCAGCCGTTATTGTAATAGGTAGCCACGTTGGGCACCTGCGTGACGAGGTCTTCGAAGGTGGGGAAGTAGGCGAATCTCATCTTGCCGTTGCTGTGGACCCTGCCGTCGAAGTAGCCGCTCGTGTGGAACCATATCTGATGTCCGCTCGGCGTGTAGTGGACGTCGGTGAAGATGAGGAAGTCGGCGAAGGAGCCGCGCGAGGCGCTGAGCCTGAGATTGCCCTCCGATATGATGGTCCTCGAGCCGGTGGTGAAGGCGTCGCCTTCCGCGGTGGAAACGTAGCGGAAGTTGAAAGTCTGGCTGGTGGTCGCGAGCCCGCTGTCGACGAAGGTGAAGACGGTCCTGACCTCGCAACCGAGCTCGTTGCTCGAGAAGGAGAGTCCCGAATCAGGGAAGAAGGTCTCGGGTGCGACGATTATGGGGCCGACGCCCGGCCACTCGTTCCTGAGACTCTCCATCTTGGCCTGGCTGAACACGGTCATCTGCTGCTTGGCGACCTCGATTGCGGCGTCGGCGTTGTAGAGCGCCTGGAGCCCGGACTTCTGGTTGCGGTTGATTCCCCTCTCGGTAATCGAGAGCGTTACGATGCCCAGCGCCATGGCCGAGAGGATCATGGTCAGGGCCACCGACACCAGCAGGGCTACGCCGTCTTCTCTTCTAAGCATGATGCTCACCTCACATGGCCCTCGGTTTCCCCGAGGAAACCAGTCTGGTCACATGTTCGCGCGATCTCTCCGATGAAGCCGCTTCGATGGTCACGTTCACCCTCTTGATCAGGGTGGGGTCGGACGGCACCGCCACGACGGACTGGTCGACGAGCACGTACTCGAACTCGAGATCCGTTATGTACTCGCTCACGACCCTCGGCTGGGCCGTCCCGACCTGCCGCATCAGCATGGGGCATGTCGTGTCGCTCCGGTCCACGTAGTACGTGACGAGATCGACCTTGAACACCCTGCTGCCCGCTGGGTACCCCCCCGGCGGGAAGGGATTGTGCCCGCCCGGCACGTTGAACGGGGATGACGGGTTGTGCTGGAGCTTCCGCGCCGCCGCCTGGACCTGGGTTATCTCGAAGAGATTGGCCCAGGAGCCGAAAGTGACGACCGCCAGGTCGCCGATCTCGAAGCCGTCGGTCGAGACGACATTGAACTCGGCGCTGGGATTAGGCATGGACGATCTCAGTTCCGTCTCGACGCCCGACATCGCGCCGAGTATCCTCATCCGGTCGGTTGCGCCGCCGGTCGTGTCGGGGGACACCCCGTAGAGGAACATGCTGTCCCCGGTGGCGGTGGAGGTGACGACCCGCGTCGGCACACCCGAACCGGCCATCCTGAGGTCGCCGATTATGAAGTCGAGCCCGGCCCTGGCGTTCTGTCTGGACTCGAGGACATGGTATGACATCTCGCGCGCCTCCTCGTTCCTCCGAAGGATGCCGAGCAGGGCGCCGATCGTGATCACGAAGACAACCGCTGCAACGAGAAGTTCGATCAGGGTGAAGCCTCTCTCGCCGCCGGGAGCCGCCAGTCGTCCTATCGTTTTCATAAGCATCTACCTTCCCGCGCTGGATACCACGGTGGAAAGCGTGACCAGGCGTTCGGAGTCCTGCGTCCAACCGACCGTCACCTCGATGGCCTTGCACCCGGCCACCGGCTGGTCCTCGGTGACATACCAGGACCTCTCGTACGCCCCACCTATCGGGTTCAAGGAATCGACATGGGTGACCGCGGGTACGAGGGCCGGCGCGTCGTATGCACAGTGGTGCAGTTCCTCGATCTTCTCCTGGCAGAGTTCGAGAGCCTTGGTCGACATGCCCGACTTGCACACGTCGCTGCCCGACAGAGGGAAGATGACCGAGATGCCGAGCACGCCGATCGCCAGTATGGTGAGTGCGACTACCACCTCCACCAGTGTGAATCCCTTTTCAGCCATATCGATCACTCCTCACTCTGTGTCGGGATATCCGCTCGCCGACCTGCATAGCCCGCTCGGCCTGATGTATACGGTATGGCGCCTGGACTCGTCGTCGCCCAGGCATACGTAACCGCCGGTGGTGCCGTTCTGCAGCATGCCCCGCGGCGCGAAGACGACGGCGTCGACGGGGTCGAGATTGACGTCATAGAGAGAAGTAGACCCCTCGAGCACTCTCGTTCCCATGACCTCTTCTCCTGAATCCAGGGTCCCGTTGGCCGCGTTGGCGTCTGTTCCGCCGCCGTCGTCCTCGCAGACCGTGTATGAGTTGTTGTCCGTGTCGAAGTGGACGGAATCGGGCGTGGCCGACGCGATTGCGCGCTGCCGGGCCTGCCAGAGATCGGAGACCAGCTGCTTGGCCTCACCCCGGAGGCCGGTCGACTCCCGGAAGGAGCGTATGGCGGGTATGCTGATCCCCGCCAGCAGGGCCATGACGGCGCCGACGATGAGGAGCTCGATTAGGGTGAACCCCTTTTCGCCGCCTGCATGCATGAGTGTCATGATCGACCTCGTTGTTGATCTTCCGGTTGGACCAGGTGTGCATAAACCATACCCGGCCCCCGGAATTCGGGCCGACCCGCCCGTGCGTATCTCCCTTGCTCCGAAGAGGTTGCGAGGCGGGCCCCGGAAAGCACCGGTCGACCCGGCGGGCGAGGCGCAGAATGCAACGCAGCGAGTGCCGTTTGCAAGAAGCCCGCCCGCCCCAATAAGACATCAAGCCCGCGGCGAGTCGGGCCGATTACACGGTTGGACCTCGACAAGGGGGCGTTCATGAGTGCTGCGAACAACGTTGTCGTGCGGTGCCGCGACGGCCGCATGCTGAAGGGCACGACGCGCGATTTCCTGCCGGCCAAGACGATGTTCCACCTTCACCCGGTCGATTCGAAGGAAGCGGTCGAGGTCGTCGTGCAGGACCTCAAGGCCGTGTTCTTCGTGAAGCGGCTGGAGGGGAATCCCGGCTACGACGAGTACAAGGATCTGCCCGAGGAGAGGGTCGCCTCTCTGGGAAGGAAGATCGCCGTCGTCTTCGTCGACGGGGAGGTCCTCACGGGCTACACCCACAGCTATGATCCTTCCAAGCCCGGCTTCTTCGTGACGCCGGTGGACCCCAATTCCAACAACGTCAGGGTCTTCGTCGTGCGGGACTCGGTCAAGGAAGTCAGGCTCGGCGTCCAGGCGGAAGGCCTTGCCAGGGGGTCGGCCCCGAAGTAGGCGTCAGCGCGCCGCATCGCCCGCATGTCCGCGCTTCTTCTCGAATAGCATCGCCGCGAGCCCGACGACGACGACGGGCAGCACGAGTGCGCCCTGGAAGACAGTGCCCGCGGCGACCGAAGGGGCCCTCTCCATGCCGTACACCGAGAGGGAGAGCACGAAGGCGATCTGGAACACGCCGACGTTCGCCGGCGTCAGGGGGACGGCGGAGACGAGGTTGACCGCGAGCACGGCGATGACGAGGGCGCCGAAGGGAATGTGCACCCCCACCGCCGCGGCGGCGAGGTAGCCGACGAGCACGTGCAACATTATCGACAGGAGCGACAGCGGCAACGCGCGGAGAGCCGTGCCGGGCGTGAGAGCCGAGTAGCCGCGGGCCAGGGGTTCGAGCTTCCCGGCGAGAGTGCGTTTGAACCGGCTGGAGAACTCCCCTGCGGGGCGGTCGCGGTAGGTCCTGCCCAGCTTCGCGATGACCGGGAACGAGGCGGCGACCGCCAACGACGTTATCGCCAGGCTCGTCGTCTTGGCCCCGAGGGAGCCGGGAAGCTCGAAGAGGCGCGCCGCCAGCATCACCAGTATTCCGAACGAGACGGCGTCGAAGCTGCGGTCGACGAGCACCGTCGATACGGCCTCGCGCTTGCCCATGCCCCATCTGGCCGACATGGCGTAGGACCTCATGGCCTCACCGGCCCTGAGCGGCACGACGGCGTTGACGGCGAGACCGAGCGTGAAGTAGCGGAATACGTCCGGGAAACCGGCCTTCCTGAGGGGCGCCGCTATCAGCTGCCACCTCCGCGCCCTCAGCGCTACGGACACCATGTTGACCAGGCAGGCGGCGAGGAAGTACCAGGGGTCGGCCGAGCGGAAATAGGGCAGAACCTCGCGCGGCGGTATGACTATGACGAGACCGGTGATCACGGCGGCGGCCGTGATGAGGCCGGCGATGATCTTCTTGTTCACTGATCCTGGCTCCACTGGAGAGGCCGACTGTCAGGGACTATACTACCCCGCCTCGGTCTGTTCCGCAAGCTCCTCCGCCGGTGGAGCCTTGACGGCGTCGCCCTCCTCCCGCCTGCACTCGGCGAGGCGCCGCAGCGCCTCCGCCATGACGCTCTCGCGGTCGTCGCCGTCTTCCGGGCAGCTGGAGATGGCGATGGAAAGCGGAGGCATGCCCTTGACGACGTGGTCGTCGATTGACCTCAGGCGCGTGAGGAAGCGTCTGGCGAAGACCAGCGCCCCCTTGTGCCCGGTCTGGGGCAGCAGCAGGATGAAAGTGGAAGGATCGTATATGCCCGCAAGATCCACGCTTCTCGTCTCGCCCTTGAGCACCGACGCCAGCACCTTCATCAATTCGCCGGCCACGAGGTGCCCCTCGCGTGCGAGATAGTCATCGAACCCATCCACCGAGATCAGCAACAGCGAGAAGCCGGCCTTGTATCTCAAGTAGCGGTTCACGAGTTCGAGGAACCGCCTGTCGATGTACTCGCTCCTGAATATGTTGAGGTCGCGGTCGATGATCCCGCGCGAGATCGGCACTCCGTCGAACGTACCCCGGCGCGCGACCTCGAGACCCGTGGACGTAATCGAATAGGCGAAGACGGGGTGGACCATTGTGCCGTCCTTCTTTATCCGCTTCCCGCAGTAGGGGCTCAGAAACTCCTCCACGGGCTCGGTGAATATCCGCCGGCAGACGGTGCAGAAGTAGGACTGCGAAGTCCTCTCGTAATCGACTCCGAGGTGGCGCAGCTGGCGCTCGCACTGGGGACAGACGAGGTCCGTTCCGTCGATCGCCTCCTCTTCGACCCCGGCCCACCCGCAGTGGAAGTGATGCAGCACGTCCTTCTTGACGATGAGGCTCGAC
>JALGWA010000065.1 GCA_025774425.1 bacterium | reverse complement strand
CGGCCGCCAGTCGGCTTTCTCGACATCGACGCTGCCTTCGAGAAACGCGAAATTCTCGGGCACGCCGTCCTCAGATATCACTCTAACTGATTTACCCAACCTCTTCAGCACCGAGTAGATAGCCAGCTGACAACCGACGGCGTCGCCGTCGGGCGCGATATGTGAAGTCACTATGAAGGTATGGGATGCGGCGATGAGATCAGCTATCTTCCGGAAGGTCGTCTCCATTCTCAGGACCTTTCATGTCTCTCAGTATGCTGTCGACGCGCCTTCCCCGAAGAGCGGCCTCGTCGATGTGGAAGCGGAGCTCCGGCACATGCTTGACATGCAGCCGTCCGCCCAGCTCATGCCTTATGAACTTCGACGCGCTCTCGAGGCACGTCAGGCTCTCGTCCGCGTCTTCGTCCGCACCGAGCACGGTGACGTATACGGTCGCGTACCTCAAGTCGGAACTCATCTTCACGCCCGTCACCGTCACGAAACCCAGTCGCGGGTCCTTGACCTTGAGAAGAATGATCTCGCTGATCTCCTGCTGTATGCGCCCGCCGAGCCTCTCGGTTCTCTTGCCCTGCACGCCCCCTCACCTCAGATCCGTCTGTATTTCTATCACCTGCGCATTGCCGTCCGAGTCGACCAGGTCGATCACCTTCGATATCACCCGATCGGCGAACCGCCTGTCCGTGGAAACGACGGCGACGGCGAGCGTCGCCCGCTGCCACAGGTCGAAGTCCCCGACCTCGGCGATGGACACGTTGAACTTGCTCCTGACCCTGTCCTTGATCCTCCGGAGCACCCAGCGCTTGGACTTGAGCGATCTGCTCTCCGGGATGTGCAGGCTGATCGTGCAGGTCCCTATGACCAAGAGCGAACCCCTACGCCCGTTCGACTTCTTCGAGGAGATAAGCTTCGACGAGGTCGCCTTCCTTGAAGTCGGCGAATCCTTCCAGCACGAGACCGCACTCATAACCCTGGAGCACTTCCTTGACGTCGTCCTTGACTCTCCTGAGCGATGCGATCCGGCCGTCGAAGACCACCTCGTCGCCTCTCAATACCCTGACGAGGGCATTGCGCGTTATCGAGCCGCCCGTGACGAAGCAGCCCGCGATCAAAGGCGTGCGTCTGACCATGAAGACCTGCCGCACTTCCACCGTCCCGATCACTCTCTCCTCGATCTTGGGCGCGAGAAGCCCCTGCATCGCGGCCTGTATGTCTTTCGCGATCTCGTGGATGACGTCGTATATTCTGAAGTCCACGTTCTCGCGCTTGGCCATCTCCCTGGCTTTGGGAAGGGCGCCGACGTGGAAACCGATTATCACGGCATCCGAAGCCGCAGCCAGCAGGACGTCCGTCTCGTTGATCGGGCCGACCGCCTTGTGGATTATGTTGATCCCGACCTCCTCGGTCTTGAGCTTCTCCACGACATCGCTCAGCACCTCAACGGACCCGTCGACGTCGCCCTTGGCGATGACGCGGAGTTCCTTGACTTCGCCCGCCGTGATCCTGGCGTAGAGGTCCTCCAGGCTGACATGCTTCGCGGCCCTGTACTCCCTCTCCCTCTGCAGTATCTGCCTCTTGACGGCGATGTCCTTCGCTTCCTTCTCATCCCGCGTCACCATGAACGAATCACCGGCCTGGGGCACTCCCCTGCATCCGAGCACCTCGAGGGGCGTCCCGGGCAATCCTTCCTCGACGGCCCGCCCGCGGTCGTCGAAGAGCGCTCTCACCTTGCCGCTCCATACACCTGCGGAGAAAGCGTCGCCCACGGCTATCCTGCCCCTCTGGACGAGCACCGTCACCACCACTCCCCTTCCCTGCTCGACTCTGGACTCGACCACGACGCCGCTCCCCCTGCCTTCCCTGGGCGCCTTGAGTTCGAGCATCTCGGCCTGAAGCACGATCATCTCCAGGAGGCGGTCGACGCCCTCACCCGTCTTGGCGGAGACGGGCACCGTTATCGTCGAACCTCCCCAGTCCTCGGGCGTGAGCCCATGGGCGCCCAGTTCCTGCTTCACCCTGTCGACGTTGGCGTCGGGCAGGTCGATCTTGTTGATCGCGACTATTATGGGGACTCCGGCGGCCTTGGCGTGGTCTATCGCCTCGACCGTCTGCGGCATTACGGACTCGTTGGCCGCGACCACGAGAACGACGATATCCGTGGCCTGCGCCCCGCGGGCTCTCATCGCCGTGAAAGCCTCATGGCCGGGAGTGTCGAGGAAGGTGATCTTCCCCGCCGCGCTCTCTACTTCGTAGGCGCCGATGTGCTGGGTTATGCTCCCGGACTCGCCGCCGACTATGTTGCTCGTCCTGATGAAATCGAGAAGCGACGTCTTGCCGTGGTCGACATGCCCCATGATCGTCACTACGGGATGCCTGGGGAGGGCCTCGACCTCTTCCTCTTCGAGTAGCTGGGCGCCGTACTCCTTCTCGAACTCGACTTCGAATCCGAACTCGTCGGCGACGGCCTCTATGGCGTCGGCGTCGAGTCTCTGGTTCACCGTCGCCATGAGTCCCAGCCGCATGCAACAGGCCACGACCTTGGCGGAACTCACTTTCATCGCATTGGCGAGCTCACCGACGGAAATGAATTCGGTCACCCTGATCAGGTGGCGCTCGAGATCGACTTTCTCGCCTTCTTCCCTCGGTTTCCGCCTGCGCCGACGGGGTTTCCTCGCGCCGCCCATCTCGGCGAGGGTCTTGCGGACGGTGTCCTTGACCGACTTCTCGTCCGGAACCCGCCTGCGGACCGCAGCGCGCCTCCGGGGGACGGGCGGCTTCTTGACCGGCTTGGGCTTGGCCCTGGCGGCCTCGACCATCTCCTTCTTGCGGGCGGCCTCCTTCTTGACGGCCTCTTTTTCCTGCTTGAGCTTGTCCTTGAGAGCGTCGACGGTCTCATCCTCGATGGCGCTCATGTGGCTCTTGACCTTGATACCCATGGTCCTCAAGATGCCCAGAAGCGCCTCACTCGAGAGACTGAGCTCCCTCGCTACCTGGTAGACTCTCTTTCTCGCCAACTTCTCTCACCTCCGGTGCCCGGACCGCCCGTCTCCCGCAGGGCCCGCCTGAAGCCCTCGACCTCTTCGGCGCCGACCGCGCGGCGGAGCAACCGCGAGAGACTGCGCCTGCCGAGCGCCTTCTCGAAGCAGCCGTCATTGCGGCAGATGTAATAGCCGCGGCCCGCGCCCTGTCCGGCCACAGGACCCTCGCGGCCGAGCGTGAACCTGAAAAGGCCGCTCTTGGGAAACCTGCGATAGCAGCCGAGACATGTTCTCATGGGAACATGACCCCGCTTCAAACCGCCTGCTCCCTGTCTTCATCGATATCCTCTTCGGCGGCTGGTTCGGCGAGATGCCCGTCCGGCGCCCCGGCGTACTCGGCCGCCTCTTCGACGCTCCCCTCCTCAACGGAGGTTTCCGGTTCACCCGCCGTCTCCGCGGCTTCGCCGGTTTCCTCGCCGGCTCCCGGCTCTTCCCCGGGAGATTCCCCCGCGGCAGCCGCCTCCATGGCCGCCCGGGCGGCCTCCGTGATCTTGGCGGCCATCTTCTCGCCGATTCCGCTTATGGCCGTCAAGTCGCCCGGCTCCGCCTCCGCCACCTGCTCCGCGGTCTCGTAGCCGGCCTCGGCCAACCTCATACGGGTCTTCTCGCCTATCCCCTCGATCTCGGCTACTGGAATCCCGGGCCTCTCCTTGAATTCCAGGCGTTCAGCATATTGAGAATCGCTGATCAGGTCAATCTTCAAATTCGTCAGCCTCGCCGCGAGCCTCGCGTTCTGCCCGCCGCGGCCGATCGCCAGCGAAAGCTGATCATCCGCCACGACGACCGTGACCTTGCTCCCGTCAGGATCCATCTCCGCCAGACCGACCTGGGCCGGGCTCAGCGCCCTCGTGACGAACTCGACGGGATCGTCGCTCCAGAGCACGACGTCGATGCGCTCACCCCCGAGCTCCCTGACGACCGCCTGCACGCGGGATCCCTTCATCCCGACACAGGCGCCTACCGCGTCGACCTTGCCGTCATTCGAGTGCACGGCTATCTTGGACCTCGAACCCGGGTCGCGGGCCACGGCCTTGATCTCCACGATGCCCTCCTTGATCTCGGGCACCTCGAGCTCGAAAAGCTTCCTCAAGAAGTCCGGATTGCTCCGCGAGAGGATCACAGGCGGACCCTTGGAAGTCTTGGACACGTCTATGATATATGCCTTTATGGAATTGCCCTGTCTGAACTGTTCGCGCGGTATCTGCTCGCGCTGGGGCAGTATCGCCTCGGTGCGTCCGATGTTGACGATGATGTTGCCCCTGTCTATCTGCTGGACTCCGCCGGTGACGATCTCCCCCACGCGGTCCTCGAACTCGCCGAATATGCGCTCCCTCTCCGCCTCGCGCACCCGCTGGATCACGACCTGCTTGGCGGCCTGGATCGCGTTCCTGCCGAAGTCGACCAGAGGTATCTCCACCCTGAGCTCCTCCCCGGGCCCGATGCCGGGCTGATACTCGGCGGCCTCCGCCACGGAGACCTCGAGGACTTCGTCCTCGACCGTCTCGACGACCTTCCGCACCCGGTAGACGGCGATATTGCCGGCCTCCTGGTCGACGTCGACCGTTATATTGCTCTCCTGGCCGTACTTCTTCCTCGCGGCGCTCACCAGACCCGCCACCAGGGTCTCGATGATCAGCTCTTCGTCTACGTCCTTCTCCCTGGCTATCTGCTTCAGCGCCTGAATGATCTCGAAACCTGTCGGCATGTTCAGGTCCCTCTCCTATAGACTCAAGTTGGCCCCCGCTATCCGCCCCAGCGGCACCGCGATGACCGTACCGTCCCCGAGCTCGAACTTCAGCGTGTCCCCGTCGAGGTCCCCGATCGTCCCGTCGACGACCTCGAGGCCTTTCTCCTCCGACCTGCCTCTGAGGCGCGCCTTCCTGCCGGCGAACCTCTCGAAATCCTCGCGGCCCCTGAGGGCTCTCTCGGCGCCCGGCGACGAAACCTCGAGGAAATACCTCCCATCGAGCAGGTCGCCGTCGTCGAGCACGGCGCTTATGGCCCGGCTCGCCGTGGCGCAGTCGCCCACATTGACGCCGCCGGGCTTGTCTATGAAAATCCTCAGGGTGCGCCTTCCGTGGGAGACCACGAGTTTTATCTCGACCAGGTCGTAGCCGGCCGTCTTCAGCACGGGCAGGATCGCCGCGCTGACGGCCCGCTGTAACTCCGCACGGTTCATAGGCTTACCCCGGCCATACATACTCTAAGAGTGGGCGTGGCCCACTCACTCCGAACTTACAACACCTCCCGATCAAATGCAAGCGAAATCCTAGAACTTGATGAGGACCGACACGTTGAGGCCTATGGTGCGGCGGGTCTGGTTGATCTTCTTGTTGGAGATCTGCTCGAACCTCGCATTCGCAGCCCCGTTGATGTTCTTGGAGAAGGCGTATGAGAGCTTGGGGATTATGCTGAGCCGCGAGGTATGGAGGTCCGTTATGTTGGCGGCCGGCGTCCGGTTGAGTTTGCCCTCATAGGTGATGTCCATAGACACGGACAGGTTGCTCTTGAACTTTAGCGTGCGGCCCCTGAAAGGCAGGGAAATGCCCTGTGGAGCGCTGAAGGAGTGCTTTATCGAAACGTTGACGGAGGTCGTCCTCGTCGTCTTCCGGCTGGCCGCCGCCAGGAAGGTGTTGACCTCACCCCTGGAGTGCCGGATGTTGAAGGTCGTCCTGACGCCGTTCTTCCAGGTGGCGTCCCACCCCACCAGCGGAGTGAAGTCGACGGTGCGGTCCTTGCGCGTGATGCTCGACGCATCCGCGCCCTCGAGGTTGGTCGTCACCTTGTAGCCGAAATTGAGCGAGGAGTTGGTCAGCGCCCCCCCGAAGAGCGCCGAGTAGAACGTGGACGAGATGTTGCCGGCCACCTCCGGCCAGGTCGAGAGTTCCTTGTAGGTCCGTCCCCCGGAGTACTCCCTGCGCGTCTTGTCGTTCTTGTACTTGATGCTCAGGCTGAGCGCCTGGAAGGGCCGGAAGTCGGTCGAGACGTTGAGGCCGTCGCGGCGCGTGATCTCGTCCCGCCTCTGGGCTGTCGAGCTGAAGGCGTAGTTCATCTCATCCGGCACCCTCACGGTTAACCCGAACTGGTAGGCCAGGTCGGGGCGGCCCAGGAGCTTGTGGTACTTGGACTTCCTGTCCAGCAGGTAGCTCATGTTCACGTCCGGGAGCTTGGATATCGCGCGCTTGGCCCACGAGACGCCGGAGGTGTCGCCCGGGGCAGGCGCGGCGAACAGACCCCCGGGGGAGATGATGAAGTCCAGCGATGTCCGGCTCGACGAGGTCACCCTCCTGACGCCCGCCGGGTCCCCTCCCTCCCTGACCTCCGGCCCCGAGTTCTCGCCGTAGTCGCCGTCATATGTGAAAGTCGGGCGCAGCCACCTGCCCATCGTGGGCGTGAGGCGGAACGAGTACCTGTGGTCGCGCCGGATCTCCTTGCCCAAGCCTATGCTCCGGTATATGGGGACGTTCTTGTCGGTGTCGAGATCGCGGGTCATCTTGATGTTGTAGCTGGTCTCGAGGGCCCTTCCCTGGAGGGGCTTGACGTCCACGTTGATGTCGCTCCTTATCGTCCTCGTGTACTTGTCGGTGACGACCACGTCCTTGCGCAGGTTGATCCTCTTCGCGTCATTCACCGTGCCGTAGACCCGGAGGTCCAGAGCGTCCGGCATCAGGGATATGGAGTAGCCCTTGAAGAACGCCCACGAATGCTTCCACCACGGCCTCAGGGAGTAACGGAAAGAACCGTTGTAGGTTACGTTGGTGTCGGCGAATTCCGGCGTCCTGTCCCGCTTCCGGCTGAGGCTGACGTTGACGGCCATGGGATCGAGCGCAAGTCTCGCCAGGAAGTTCTTCGACTTGCCGGCCCTG
>JALGWA010000064.1 GCA_025774425.1 bacterium | reverse complement strand
GTCGCCTCCCTCGTTGCCGTATATGTCGCAGCATGCGAGACCGGGGGTGCCGCCGGGAGGGTCGCAGCCGATGGCGCTCCCCGTCTTGGAGAAGGCGATCAAGGTGTTGGTGAAACCCGGCGCGTCGGAGCCGCCGATGTGAACGGCGGCGCCGCCGCAGCCCGAGGAGTCCGCGGCGAAGGTGCAACCTTCCAGCGTCGGTGACGCGCCGTTGCACCTCATGCCGCCTCCCTGCAGCGTCGCCATGTTCTTGTGGAACTTGCAGTAAGTGATCGATGCGGTGCAGCCGCCCTCCAGGCACAAGCCTCCGCCCTCTGCCGCCGAGTTGGCCGTGAAGCCGCATTCCTCCATGACCGGGGCTTCACCGTAACAATACAGGGCGCCTCCGTACACGGTGGCGGTGTTCCAGTCGAAGGAGCATAACGAAATCGTCGGTGACGAGCCCTCCATGTAGACTGCGCCCCCCGAGTGTAGACTTGTATTGCCTGCGAACGAGCAGTCGGCGATGACGGCGGACGAGCTCGTCATGTCTATGGCTCCACCGGCGGTACCGGCGGTGTTGCCGCTGAAGCAGCATCCCCTGATCGTAGGGGATGCATAGTAGCATCCCACAGCCCCTCCGCTGGCCCCGTACGCGCCGGTGACGGTGATGTGTTCCAGAACGGAGCCCGGTCCCTCGTCATCGTCGAATGTGAACGCCGTGTGCGGATCCTCGCTCGATCCCTCGCAGTTGATGATGCACGTGCCGCAGTGGCCGCTCTGGGACCTCACAGTTATCGCCTTTCCCTCGAAGTCGATGTCGCGGTTGCCCGGGCCCGTGTAGGTGCCGTCGGCTAGGAGGACGGTGTCGGCGGCGGCGGCCGAGTCTATGGCCGCCTGTATGGTCGGTGCGTCACCGGTGCCTTCCCAGTTGACCAGCCAGGTGCGCGCCTCGGCTATGCCCGGCGCTGCAAGCACAAGAGTGAGCGCGACGCAGAAGCACGTCTTCATGACGGTCTCCTTTCTCGGCTTGTGATGATTCCCCGCAACCCTATAGAGGTTATGACACATTCGAGTATACACCTGCGTGGCGGCGCCTGCAACATCGGATTTCCGGGTATGGCTACCAGTAATAAAGGTAGGTTACGGCGAAGTTGTCGAAGTCACCGCCGATCCTCGTGCCGATGCCCGAGGACCACGTGAGCTTCAAGTCGGGGTGCCGCGCAAGCGGCAGCCGGAGTGTGTCACCGGGTGCGAGTCGCCGCGCCCCCGCCGGACATCCGGCGGGCATCCTCACGAAGTCCCTCCTCGGGTTGATATGCCCGCCGGCCGAAAGCGCCCGACCTCTGCCGCGGGCCTGTTCGAGGGAGGTGAAAATCAGGATGGTCGGGGCGACTGGATTCGAACCAGCGACCACTGGCCCCCCATGCCAGTGCGCTACCAGGCTGCGCCACGCCCCGACCTTCTATTCGTGCTTGGGTCTTTCGCTCCTATGCTACAAAACGCCATGGCCGCTTTCAAGCGTTTTCGTTCCCGGTCGCCCACCGGCGCATTGTGCATTTCGAGCTCTGACCCCTACTTGATGGAGTCCAGGATCTTCTGCATCTCGAGCAGATCCTTCTTGAGCCCCTGGATGATCCGGGCGCGCTTGCCCCTCGGCGCCGGGACCTTGACCTTGTCCGCCGCACTCTTGCTGCCGACGAGCTTCTTCTTGGCGCCGGCGATGGTGAAGCCCTCTTCGTAGAGAAGCTTCTTGATGAGGAGCACGAGCTTTATGTCGCTCGAGCGGTAAGTGCGGTTTCCGGCACGGTTCTTCTTGGGCTTGAGGGCCTTGAACTCGGTCTCCCAATACCGCAGCACATGCGGCTTTACACCTGTAAGCTCGGAAACCTCCGTAATCGAGTAATAGAGCTTATCCGGTGTCTTTTTCCTCATAACCTGCTCCTGCTCTACCACCACACCTCGGGTTTGGGACTTCTAAGCATGAGGTCCTTGATCGCTTGTCCGGGTGACTTGTCCTCGAAGAGGATCTTGCCGACTTCCTCGGATATGGGCATCTCGACGTCGTACCGGGCGGCGAGGCCGATGACGCTTCTCGTCGTCCTCACGCCCTCGGCGATCATCACCATGCCGTCGAGTACGTCCTTGAGCTTCCGTCCCTTTCCCAGTTCCTCGCCGACGAACCTGTTCCTGCTGTGCCGCGAGGTGCAGGTGGTTATGAGGTCGCCTATGCCGGCGAGGCCGGCGAAGGTCTGCTGCCTGGCGCCCATCTTGACCCCGAGCCGGGTGATCTCGGCGAGGCCCCTCGTCAAGAGCGCGCCCTTGGTGTTGTCGCCGAAGCCCAGGCCGTCGGTTATGCCGGCGGCTATGGCGATGACGTTCTTCACCGCGACGCCTATCTCGACGCCGACGACGTCGGTGTTGGTATAGACGCGGAACATGGGCGTCGAGAACACTTCCTGCACGTAGCGCGCCGTGCGCTCGTCATGCGAGGCCGAGACTACGGCCGTGGGAAGCTCGCGCGCCACCTCCTCGGCGTGGCTGGGGCCCGCGAGCACGGCGATGCGCTCGCGCGGGACGGCCCCCGCCTCCTCGACTATCTCGCTCATGCGCTTCAGGGTTTTCTCCTCGACGCCCTTGGTGGCGATGACCACCGTCTCGCCGCCCTTCATGAGGCCCGCGGCCCGGGAGACGGTATCGCGCAGGACGTGGGACGGAACGACGAGCAGCACGATGTCGCTTTCGGCGAGGGCCTCGGCCATGTCCGAGGTTACGGCGATCTCCCCGGGAATCTTGACTCCCGGCAGCATGGCCCTGTTCTCACGGGCCTCCCTCATGGCGCGGGCGCGCTCCTCGAAGAACTCCCACACGGCGACCCTGTGGCCGCGGCCGTGGAGCAGCACGGCGAGCGCGGTGCCCCAGCTCCCGCCGCCGAGCACGGCTATCCGGGCCGGCCCCGAAGCGCCGCGCGTGACTTCGCCGCCGGCCGTCATCGCGCCTCTCCTCTGCGCCGCCCGATCCTGTGTTCCTCTCCCCTCACGAGCCTTCCTATGTTGGCCCTGTGCGTCACGACGACGAGGAGGGCCACGATGAGAGCGAAATAGAACACGGGGTTTCCGCGGTAACCGTTCCTGTCGAAGAGCCACATCAGCACGGGCAGCGCCGCGGCTCCCACGATGGAGCCCAGGGACACGTACCTGAAGGCGGCGAAGAGCACCGCCCATATGCCGAGGCAGACGGCCGTCGCGGCCGGTGCGAGCCCGAGGAAGACGCCCACCGCCGTCGCGACGCCCTTGCCGCCCCTGAGCCGCATGAACACGCTGGCGACGTGGCCGGCGATGGCCGCGAGACCGCAGAGGATGGCGGCATGCTCCCAGCCGCCGGCGAGCCGGGCGATCAAGACGACGGCCGTCAGCCCCTTGGCCACATCGAGCGCGAACACCGCGATGGCCGGCGCCTTTCCGAAGGCGCGATAGACATTGGTGGCCCCGATGTTGCCGCTTCCTATCTTCCTCAGGTCGACGCCGCGCGCCCGGGCGTAGAGATAGCCGATGGGCACGGAGCCCAGGAGGTATGAGAGCACGACGGCGGCAGCCGTTCCCGGCGTCACTCCCGCCGCCGTCGCCTGCGCCATGACTGTCATCTGCTCTTCCTTATGCTGACGCGCACGGGCACGCCTTCGAATGGGTATATGCGCCGTATGATCTTCTGCAGGTACCTGCGGTAGGCCTCGCCGAACATGCCGGGGTCGTTTACGAAAAGCGTGAAACGCGGAGGCCGGCCCCTAACCTGGGCCGCGTAATAGACCTTGGGATGACGCTTGCCCTTGCCCGAGGGCGGTCTCCTCTCGAGGGCGGCCTCGATCTCGGCGTTGAGGACGCCCGTCGGGATGCGCACGTCGAGGTTCCGCCTGACATGGAAGCAGGTCTCGACGAGGTCGTCGAGGCCGGTCCCCGTCCGGCACGAGATGAAGACTATGGGTATATGCGCGCCGCGCCTGAGTTTCTCCCTGACGGCGACGGTGTACTCGACCTCGCTCCTCTCCGTCATGAGGTCCCACTTGTTCCACGCGAGCACCATGCCCTTGCCCGCCTTCTCGATGTACTGGGCGATGGCGAGGTCCTGCTTGGCGATGCCCTGGGTGGGGTCCAGCATGAGCAGCGCGACATCGCATCTGTCGATGGCCGCGATCGAGCGTATGTTGGCGTACTTCTCGAGGTCCGAGGCCGTGCGCGACTTCCGCCTGAGGCCGGCCGTGTCCACCAGCTTCACGGCGCCGAAGCGTGTCTCGACGAAGGTGTCGATCGAGTCGCGCGTGGTGCCCGGTTCGGAATCGACGATGACGGTCTCGCCGCCGGTCAGGCGGTTGACGAGCGAGGACTTGCCGACATTGGGCTTTCCGACGACGGCGATGGCCGCCGCCGCGCGTACTTCCCGCGAGACTTCCGGGAGCCTCGCCGCGACCGCATCGAGAAGGTCGCCGACATTCGTGCCCTGCTCGGCGGAGATCTCGATGAACTCGCCCAGGCCGAGCTCGTAGAACTCCGCGACGGTCGCGCCCGCCTCCTTCCCGTCGGTCTTGTTGACGGCGAGCACGAAGTCCCTGTTGCTCTCCCTCACGAGCTGCGCGATCTCGGCGTCCATCGGGGTGAGGCCCGTCTTGGCGTCGACGAGCATGACGACGACCGCGGCCTCGTCCACCGCGGCCGTGACGGCGCTCCGGACGAGGGACTCCATCTTGTCCCTCGAGGTCGGAAGGAGGCCGCCGGTATCGACGATCAGGAAGTGCTTTCCCGCCCAGTGGGTCTCGCGGTAGTTGCGGTCGCGCGTCACCCCGGGCTCGTCGTCGACGATGGCGACGCGGCCGCCCACGATGCGGTTGAAGAGCGTCGACTTGCCGACATTGGGACGGCCGACGATGGCGACGACGGGGAGCTCCCCGCCCGCGCCTACGTTCTCCTCCCGCTTGCCGCTTTCGCTCTCTCTCTCTTCCATCTCAAGCGCCAGGTCTGTCGCTCGGCCGATCACTACGCGAGCTTCTCCTCGAGGTCGTCCAGGGTGTCCCGCATGTCGATGCTGCCGGGGACCACGGGCAGGCCCAGCCCGGCCTCGAGATCCCCGATCGTCATGCCGTCGAGCGTGAGGTCGTCGGCGTTCAGCATGTCGGGCGGCAGCACCACCGCGTCAAAGCCCTTGAGGCGGGGCCTGAGCGCGACGACGTCCTTGCCCGGCAGCAGCCCGCCTACGCTGACCATGTCGCCGAAAAGCGAGTTGCGGGGCGCGAGCACGTTGGCGACCAGGCCCTCGGCCCGGAGCATGCCCGCGACCTCCACGAGATACGGCTTGGCCAGCGTCCCCGTGACGAAGGTGATCCATTTGTCTCTCAGCGACTCCGGGACGATGGCCTCTGCCGCGCTGTCTAAGAGTATGCGAAGCATGCCGATGCCGTTTTCCACCTGGGGGTAGTCATCGTAGTAGGGCGCCCCGGGAATGGCCATGCCCGCCTTGATGAAGAGCTCGTCGGCCGCGTAGACGACGCCCTTGCCCGTGCGCTGCCGCATGCGGTGATTGAAGCCGCGGACGGTGCGGACGACCTCCGCGGCCGTGTCGGCGTCAACCGGCTCGAGCGGGGTAAGTCCCTCCCTGTGAGCCGTGAGGCCGACGGGGACGACGCCGACCGACAGAATCATCTCCCCCGCTTCGACCAGGTCCTCGATGGTGTCCTTGAGCACGGCGCCGGAGTTGTATCCGGGGACGACGACTATCTGCGTGTGAAACTGTATGCCCTTCTCGCCGAGGCGCCTCATGACCGCCATCACGTCCTCCGGCGGCTTCCTTCCCAGGAGCCTCTCCCTCACCTCCGGCTGCGTCGCATGCACGGAGACATAGAGCGGTGAGAGCATGTCGGAGACGATGCGCTCCTCGTCCTCGGGGCTGAGGTCGGCCAGGGTCACATAGTTGCCGTGGAGGAAGGAGAGCCTGTAGTCCTCGTCCTTGAAGTAGAGCTCCTTCCTGAGGCCCGGGGGCATCTGGTCGAAGAAGCAGAAAATGCACTTGTTGCGGCACTCCCGTATGCCCTCCATGTCGACCTCGATGCCGAGCGGTTCTCCGGCGTCCCGCTCGAACTCGGCCCTCATGGGTTTGCCGCCGCGCTCGTAGGTCATGACGTACTCGCGGTCGAAGGAGGCGACGTAGAGGTCCAGGAAGTCGTCGATGGGCATGCCGTTGATCTCGAGTATCCTGTCGCCCTTCTTGAGGCCGCCTTCCCCTGCGGGCGAGCCCTCGTGCACGGCCTGGACTACGACGCCGGCCGGCTTGCTGCGCTTCTTGGTCGCTTCGGCTGGTGTTCCTTTCGGATCGGGAAGTGCGGTCAACCTGGGCCTCCTTGGCAGAAAGAAGTGGAGCGGGCAACGGGATTCGAACCCGCGACCCTCAGCTTGGGAAGCTGATACTCTACCACTGAGTTATGCCCGCACCACGGCTGTAAACGGCTGATATGAGCCGAATTGCTAACTGACGCAAAACTAGCAGAGTGCAGGAATCAGGTCAAGGGAAATATCACCTCAGAAATCACTTTCGGGAAGCTGGGCGAGCGAGTCCACCTTGAGCGTGGCCACGCCGTAGCGCCTCTGGAGCACCCCCCGCGCGGTGTAGGCCCGGCCGGAGGTGAGGCGCGTGTCGACCACCCGCAACGGCGCGACGCATTCGACGAGACCGTTGGGATGGTCGAGCGTGAGGAAATATATGGCTCCGCCCCTTCCCTTGTGGTAGCGCCTGGCGGCGAGGACGCCCGTGCGGCTCGCCCGGGGTGGCCGCGCGCCGCCGCTGCCGGCCCCGTCCACCCGATCCTGTTCCCCATCGTCCGGCGCGAGAGACTCGGCCACGGACGTGTCGAAGAACTCCAGGGGATGGGCCAGGGGCGAGAAGCCCAGCACGTCG
>JALGWA010000063.1 GCA_025774425.1 bacterium | reverse complement strand
CCTCCACCCGCAGCCTGGATCCCGCCGGAACCGTGACGCCCGTCTGCCACATGTCTATGTCGTACTCGTAGACCCGGCCCGGCTCCAAGAGCTCCGGCTCGGAGAATGAGTTCCTGTACCTGGCGCGGATCACGCCGCGCGTCAGAGACCTCACCGTGCCGTCGGGATCGACGATCGACAGGCGCATGAACCAATCGGTGTCCCGCGCCGAAGTGCTCGCGTACAGCACGCCGGAGACGGGCCCCACGAATGTCAGGTCCTCGGTCAGCGCCTCGGTCTCATACACCAGTATGTCCTGCCGCTCGGCCGACACCTTCGCATGGTAGGCCCGGCGCTCGGCTATGGACTCCTCGACCGATTCGCGCTCGCCCGTCCCCTCAGCGTTCCCCTCATCGCCCCTCCCGGCGGCCTCATCGAACATCGTCACATCCGGCGTCGGATCGCCCGGGTCATAGACGTAGGTGTCGAACTCCGCCCCGTCGCCCGCCGGCGGCGACTGGGACAGCCTTCCGTCCCCGCCGGACGTATTGGCGGCGCCGTCGCTTGCGAGGTAGAGCCTGGTGAACTCCGTCCCCTCGAGCGGGTAGGTGTCCCCGCGCAGCCACTTGTCCGTGTGCATGACGAAGAGCGAAACCAGCGGCTCGTCCTCTATGCCGTTCTCGACGCCCTTGAGCCACCTGTCCAGCCACCTCAGGTAGCTCGTGCTGAGGTCGACGATGGCGTTGGGGCCGTAGTCGTCGTCGTACGGGCCGCGTCTCGCCGGCTTGTCGGTATGGCCCCACGGGCCGAGGACGAGCTTCTGGTTCCCGTGCCCGTACTCGACCATCTTGAGATAGTTGAGCTTGGAGCCGATGCCGTCGCCGTCCCACCATCCCGACTGGTGGTACACGGGTATATCGAGGTCCTGCAGATGGTCGAGGAAACTGACCTCGGCCCAGTAGGAGTCGTTGTCAGGATGCTCTATCCACTCGCGCCAGTACTTGTTCCGGGCGCCGAGGACGACCTCGTCGAGGTCCACGACGGGCAGATGCCTCAGGATCTTGGTGTATTCCTTGTCCATGATCTCGCTGAAGGCCTTGCCGGATAGATCCGCAGTCGCTTCCCTCTCGAGCACGTCGGCCCACCAGATCGCCCCGAACAGAAAGAACGCCCCGTACTCATACGGTATGTTGTAATAGGGGTCGGGCGGCGAGACGTTCGGTATCATGGTCACCAGATGAGGAGGCCGCTCGCGGGCGGCCCACCACTGCACCCATCCCAGGTACGAAGCCCCGATCATACCGACTTTGCCCGTGGACCACGGCTGCACCGCCAGCCACTCGATGGTGTCGTAGCCGTCTTCGGGCTCGTTGAAGAAGGGGTTCCATGTGCCCCCGGATGAGAACCGGCCGCGGCAGTCCTCGACGGCATACACATATCCCCGCCGTGCGAAGAACTTGGCCTGGAGCTCGTTCATCTCCTTCTTGTACGGCGTTCTCACCAGGATCACGGGGAACTTGCCGTCGGCGTCGGGCCGGTAGATGTCGGCCTTGAGGTTGACGCCGTCCCTCATGGGGATATCGACATTCCCGTCCACCTTGACGTCGTATTCCGGTTTGGAGAGCAATGGATCATGTTCCTCCACAAGACGCAGCGCCTCGTAACCCTCTCTGACATAGGCGCCCTTCTGCGCGGGGACGTCGCCCATGCACACCCTGTTGTCCTCGTCCACCCACAGGATGATGTCCACTCCCGGGACGCCGTACCGGTAGAGTGTGAAAACCCGGTCCTCGCCCCCGATCGTCTTCTCGACGGTCTCGAGTCTCTCGAGCGAACCCTCCATGACGACCGAGGGGATGATGAAGAGCGGGAAAACCTGCTTCCCGGCGGCCTCCTGGTCGTAGGCCGTTATCATCTGGCTCATGAGGCTCGGGCTGAAGTTCTCGAACAGCATGGTGTTGGGGAGCAGCTCGACCGTCCGCGGGCTGCCCTCGCCGTCGTCGATCACGGCCGTCGCGCCCTCGCGCGTCACCGTCACCGGCCCGCGCGGGGTCACCATGTCCATCCTCGTCCAGTGGCCGCTCTCGTCCACCTCGATGCGGAGCTCGGTGTCCACGTGCTGCCCGGCCATCGACAGCGTGTACTCGCTCGTGAACGTGCCGTCCTCGAGCCAGGTCGAACGGCCCGTCACCAGCACCTCTTCGTTCACGTAGAAAGTGAATGCGCATTCGTCCTCGAACACGTTGAGAGGGTAATCCGGCTGCTCCGCGGCCGCCGCGTTGCCCGCCGCGACGACCAGCACCGCCAGCAGGAGCGCGAAGAAACCCAGGGAATCGCGGTTGAGAGACCTCATCACGGACCTCCTTGAAGAATCGAATCCACCCTTGTTACGATTCGCGCTGCGTGTTTATTCGACCCGGCCCGCGAGAACCTGCTCGATCCGCGGGAGTGCCCAGTCGATCTCCTCCCTCGTGATCACGAGGGGCGGCGCGAACCTGACGACCTGGTGATGGGTCTCCTTGGCGAGAATACCCAGATCCTTGAGCTTCTCGCAGAACGGGCGCGCGGTGCCGGAGGTCTCCTTGATCTCGACGCCGATGAGGAGCCCCTTGCCCCTCACTTCCTTGACATGCGGCGATTCGATCGCGCGCAGCCGCTCCATGAGGTACTCGCCGGACTCGGCCGCTCTCGCGGGAAGGTCCTCCTCCACGATGACCTTGAGCGCCTCCATGCCGATCGCACAGGCAAGCGGGTTGCCTCCGAAGGTGCTTCCGTGGTCGCCGGGGGTGAAGACATCCATGACCTCCTTCCGCGCGAGTATGCCCGACACCGGGAAGACTCCCCCGCCGAGCGCCTTGCCCACTATCAGCACGTCGGGGGTCACGCCTTCGTGCTCGCAGCAGAACATCTTGCCCGTCCTGCCGAGCCCGGTCTGGATCTCATCCAGCATGAGGAGGACATTGTTCTCCCTGCAGACGGCCGCCGCCTCCTTGAGAAAGCCGTCCTCGGGCACGATCACACCGGCCTCACCCTGGATCGGCTCCACGAGGAAAGCGACCGTGTCGGGCGTAACGGCGCGCTTCAGCGCCTCTACGTCGCTGTAAGGGATCATCTTGAAGCCCGGAGCGAACGGGCCGAAGCCTTCGCGGTATTGCTCCTCCGACGAGAAGCCGACGATGGTCGTCGTTCTGCCGTGGAAGTTGTTCTCGCAAGTGATGATCTCGGCCCTGTCCTTCGCCACTCCCTTGACCGAGTACCCCCACTTGCGCGCCGCCTTGATCGCGGTCTCGACGGCCTCCGCGCCGGTGTTCATGAGAAGCGTCGACTCCTGGCCCGCTACCTTGCACAAGTACTCGCAGAAGGGGCCGAAGCGGTCGTTGTGGAACGCCCTCGACGTCAGCGTGAGCGCGTCGAGCTGCGCCTTCGCCGCTGCGATTATCCGCTTGTTGAGATGTCCCTGGTTGAGCGCCGAGTACGAGCTCAGCATGTCCATGTACTTGGCGCCCTCGACATCCCACACCCACACGCCTTCCGCCCTCGAGATCACTACGGGCAGAGGGTGGTAGTTGTGTGCGCTGTACCGCTCGGCGAGTTCGATGAGTTCGCGTGACGACAGTCCGGTCTTCTCCACGGTGATTCTCCTTTCCGCTGCCGGACCCCGCTCCCGAAATCGCGGCCCGGCCCCCTCGACAAGCGTGAACATAACAGAAGCCGGCGGGATTGGCAACCCGGCGGAAGGCCGGGCGGGCGCTGCTCAGTGTGATGCGGGGCCCTTCGCCAGCGGCGGAACCGCCCCTTGCGATATGAACCCCCCGACCTGGCTGAGGAATGTCCTTCTCTCTTCCAGGAACGGGAAGTGGGCGCTGTCGTTGAAGACGACGGCACGCGACGTCGAGATGCCGTCGACATAGGCCATCTGCTCGGCCAACGGCGTCAGCACGTCATGCCTGCCGGCGATTACCAGCGTCGGGGTCTCGACGCCCGCGAGGCGCTCATAGAGGTCGAAGGATTTGAGCTCCGAAGACAGGCGCGCGTCGACGTCGGCCGAGTACTTGTAGTCCTCGAGGTCCGCCTCGCGGCGGGCGCGGTCATTGTAGAAGAGCATCGGCAGCACGGCCCGGACGAACTGCTCGCGCGTCTCCAACATGGTCGAGAATGGATTCTCCATCACGGCCTCCACCCGGTCCCGTCCCTCCGGCGGAAGCCTCTCGATCAGTCCGTCCAGGTGAAGGCCCGGCGAGTACGGCGAGACAGGCGTCACCAGGACGAGCGCCTCCACCCGCTCCGGGTGCGCCCTCGCGTATTCTATTGCGATCACCGCGCCCCAGCCGTGGGCCGCTATGGAGAACCTGTCCAGATGAAGGTATGCGCGGAGGGCCTCGAGGTCACGCACATTGTCTTCGATCGTGCACGACTGGCTGGCGGTGAGAGGCTCCGACCTGCCGCAGCCGCGCTGGTCATAGTACACGACCCTCATGGTCTCGCTCAGGCCGTCGAAGCCCCCGTACATGATGGATTTCTCGCCGCCCGGCCCGTCGTGGATCACCACGAGCGGCTCCCCGTGGCCGACGGCCCTGTAGGCGAGCCTTGCCCCGTCGCCCTTCGCCATGCCCATACGCACGCCGGCCGGGGAACAGGACGACGCCAGAAGCGCGGCCACGAGCAACAAGCCGAGACGGCGCCTTATCACCTCAGGGGTCACTGCGCTGCTCACAATCGCTTAATCCGGTTCACATCACATTATTCGACCGGGAACGCCCGGGGCTTTAAGTCCTTCACAGATTCGAGAGCTTGAGCCAGGGTCTCTCGGTCTCCTCACCGAGAGCCTTGATGGCCTCCGCGACGTCTCCGTCTATCCTCCCGCCCTCTATGAGCTTGGCCAGGCTCACCGGGCTGAGCACGGCGACCTTTTCCCACAGGCCGGCTTCCCTGACGATCCTTTCGAGCTCCTTGCGCGCGGGCTCGTCCTTGCCGGGGAAGGAGTATCCCCTGTAGAGCTTGACCAGAACCTTGTGCCTGTCGCCCCTGATCGTCTGCACCCGGTTCTTCTTGGCGTACTCGACCAGGGCCTCCTTGATCCTGGCCATCTCCTCCTCCACCTCGCCCTTCCTGCGCGAGAGGTCCGCGAACTTGTTGACAAGCGCCGCGCCGTCTTCGCCCAGGTATCTGTTGGCGGCCGTGGCCGCGTCGACCCTGACCGGCGACTTGGCCGGGCAGTACTCGGTGTACGCGCACCAGTTGCAGAGGGGGGTCTCCCTGGGGTAGAAGTTCCTCTCGCCCTCGATCCGCGAGATGAGTCCCATGACGTCCTCCCGCAGGCGCTCGAGGTCTTCCCGCGTGCGCGTCGACCTTATCTCCTTGCCGAAAGCGAGGAAGTGCCAGACGAGCTGAACGTCCTTCGCGTCTTTCCACATTCTTTCCAGCCCGATCTGGTAGAGAGCGAGCTGGCGATCCCGGTCCGCGGCCCTCTGCGTCATGAGCCTGCTCGAGGTCTTGTAGTCGTGGATCTCGTAGACGCCGCCGTTCATGGAGATCCTGTCGATTATGCCGCGTATCCAGTAATGCTCGTCGTCGTCCAGCGGAAAGAACACGAGATGCTCGAGTGCGACCGTCCGCGCCTGGTCGAACGGGTGGTATTCCGCGTAGTAGTCGCCTATGCACCTGCGTCCGACCTGCCTGTAATGGTCGGCGGTATAGGCCTTCTTGACGACCTTGATGCCTTCGCGCCACTCGTCGTCCCACCGGCCGTCGTAGTACTGCAATAGCTCATCGAGGGTCGGAACCCTCGTCATCCTGACGTCCTGGTAGAGCTTCTCCAGCGTCTCATGGACCAGGCTTCCCATGAACGCCTCGATGGAGACGAACTCCTCGACTTCGACCTTGTCGATGTACTGGAGCTTGTAGCGCATGGGGCAGTTCTCGAAGGTCTCCAGCTTCGAGTGTGAATAAGTCGGCATGTACCCCCCCGGCCGCCGGTCCGGAATCCGATCCCGGGACATGTCGAGTCCCGGGATAGTAATTGTATTGGGTGGCCCGGGCCTAGTCAAGACCGCGCATCCGCCCACGCGCGGGCGCGGCTTACCGGCTCTTGACCAGCTTGCGCGTCACGGCCCCCGGCTCGGAGGAAATCCTGACGAAGTAGAGACCCGCCGACGCCTCTGCGCCGTCCGCGGAGCGCCCGTCCCATGTCACCGACACGGGGCCGTCGGATATGTCGAAGGCTGGAATCGCGCTCACCATGCGGCCCCTGACGTCGTATATCTCGACCCCCGCGGTACGCCCCCCGGGGATGCTGAAACTCAGAGTCGTCGAACAGGTGAAGGGATTGGGGCAGGCGCGCAGCCACTCCGCCCCCCGGGCGACCTCGACACCGGCGCCTTCGAGAGGATACGTCCTGTCGTCGTTGACGGTGTAGGAAGTCGACGTGACCTCGATGATGATGTGGCCGTTGACGACCTCACCGCTCCCCTCGGGAATCGTGCCGCCTGACCCGGTATGGGTCTCGTAGATGTACGAGCCCGCCGCGACGAGCCTGTTGATCACGGTCTGCGTCGGATGTCCGTAGGAGTTGGAGCCGCAGGAGATCACGGAAACCTCTGGGCTCAGGTTGGAGACCAGGTTGGAGTTGGTGTTGCTCGCGCTGCCGTGATGGTCGACCCTGTAAACGTCCACATCGCCGACCTCGGCCGACACGCTCGTCTCGATGTCGCGGTAGTAGGAGGAGTTGACGCCCGACAGGTCGCCGGCGACGAAGAAATCGAAACCGCCGTACTCTACCAGCAGCGCGACGCAGTAGTCGTTCTCCTCCCCGTCGTCGAACGGCGGCGACAGGACGCCGTTTCCGTTGACGCCGATACATGTAATCGTAACGCCCCCGCCGAGGTCGACGACCTGGCCGTCGTATATGGTCGTCCGCTTGGGCGCCACCGCCGATGCGTAGCTCTGGTAGGTCTGGGTCGTATAGGACCAGC
>JALGWA010000062.1 GCA_025774425.1 bacterium | reverse complement strand
GCCGTGGCGGGGATACAACTACGAGGACGCGATAGTCATCAGCGAGAGAGTCGTCAAGGAAGACAGGATGACGTCCGTCCATATCGAGGAGTTCGAGCTCCAGGTCAGGGAGACCAAGCGGGGCGTAGAGGAAATCACCCCCGAGATACCCAACGTCAGCGAGGAGGCCGTCAGGAACCTCGACGAGATCGGCATCGTCCGGATAGGCGCGCGCGTCCGCGCCGGGGACATACTCGTCGGCAAGGTGACGCCCAAGGGCGAGACGGATCTCACGCCCGAGGAGAGGCTCCTCAAGGCGATATTCGGCGAGAAGGCCTGTGACGTCAGGGACGCGTCGCTAAAGGCTCCGCCGGGGATGGACGGCATCGTCATCGACGTCAGGGTTTTCGCGCGCAAGGAGAGGGACGAGGCCGTGCGGAAGCGCGACAAGAAGGTGGTCGAGGATCTTCGCAAGGAGTGCAAGAGGCAGACCAAGAAACTCACCGACCGGCGCGACGAGCGGCTCAGGGAGATGCTCGTCGACCAGATCGCGGCGGACTTCGCCGATCACGGCGGCGGCGCCCTCATCAAGGCGGGGAGGAAGCTGACCACCCGGATGCTCGGCAAGGTCGACTTCTCCGAGGTCGATTTCGACAGGGACATCGTCAAGGACAGGGACGTGACGCTTCGCGCCCGCCGGCTGGTCCGGATCGTGGACGAGGCTCTCGGCGAGGTCGAGAGGTCTTACGAGAAGCAGGTCGAGCGGCTGACGCGCGGCGATGAGCTGCCGCCGGGGGTCGTGAAGCTCGTCAAGGTCTACGTCGCGAAGAAGAGGAAGCTCGCGGTGGGCGACAAGGTCGCCGGCAGGCACGGCAACAAGGGCGTCATCGCCAAGATCGTCCCCGAAGAGGACATGCCTTATCTGCCGGACGGCACGCCGGTGGAGATCGTCTTGAATCCGCTCGGCGTCCCCTCGCGAATGAACCTGGGACAGATACTGGAGACGCACCTCGGCTGGGCCGTGCACAGGCTCGGCATGAAGGTCTGCACGCCGGTTTTCGACGGCGCCTCGATCGACGAGATCAAGGAACTGCTCAGGGAGGCGGGCCTTCCCGAGAACGGGAAGACCGTACTCTATGACGGCAAGACGGGAGAACCCTTCGATAAGGAGGTGACCGTAGGCTACATGTACATGATGAAGCTGTCGCACCTCGTCGACGACAAGATCCACGCGAGGTCGATCGGCCCGTACTCGCTAGTCACGCAGCAGCCGCTGGGCGGTAAGGCGCAGTTCGGAGGACAGCGGTTCGGAGAGATGGAGGTCTGGGCGCTCGAGGCTTACGGTGCTGCCTATGCCCTCCAGGAAATGCTCACCGTCAAATCCGACGACGTGGCCGGAAGGTCGAGGATATACGAAGCGATCGTCAAGGGTGAGAACCCGCCCCAGCCGGGTATACCCGAATCGTTCAACGTTCTGGTCAAGGAACTTCAGAGCCTCGGGTTGGATGTCCAGCTCGAAGAGTGAATAGGGAGGTAGTCTCCTTGCTGAGACCAATAGACGCAAGAGAAAAGGCTCCAGTGGAGTTCTCGGCGATAAGGATTCAGCTGGCTTCGCCGGAAACGATACGGCAGTGGTCTTACGGCGTAGTGACGAAACCCGAGACGATAAACTACAGGTCCTTCAAGCCCGAGAAAGACGGGCTCTTCTGTGAGCGCATCTTCGGCCCGGTCAAGGACTGGGAGTGCAATTGCGGCAAGTACAAGCGCATCAGGTACAGGGGCGTCATCTGCGACAGGTGCAAGGTCGAAGTGACGCAGTCGAAGGTGCGGAGGGAGCGCCAGGGCCACATAGAACTCGCCGTCCCCGTGTCGCATATATGGTACTTCAAGGGGATTCCGAGCCGCATGGGCCAGCTCCTCGGCATGACCGTCCGCGACCTCGAGCGGGTGCTCTACTACGAGAGCTACATAGTGGTGGACCCCGGCCCGACCGAGCTCAAGAAGGGCCAGCTGATAGGAGAGGACGAGTACGTCGAGCTCGAGGAGCGTTTCCCCGGGCAGTTCGTCGCCGAGATGGGGGCCGCGGCCCTGAAGAAGCTCCTCAAGGAGATCGATCTCGACGAGCTCTCGACCGAGCTCAGGGCCAGGGTCAGGATGGAGACCTCCGGGCAGAGGAAGCGCGAGACGCTGAAGCGGCTCAAGCTCGTGGAGGCGTTCAGGCTCTCCGGCAACCGGCCGGAGTGGATGGTGATGGACGTTATTCCCGTTCTCCCGCCCGACCTGCGCCCGCTGGTTCCGCTCGAGGGCGGCCGCTTCGCCACCTCCGACCTCAATGACCTCTACCGGAGGGTGATCAACAGGAACAACCGTCTCAAGAAACTCATGGAAATAAGGGCGCCCGAGGTGATCCTCCGCAACGAGAAGCGGATGCTTCAGGAGGCGGTGGACGCTCTCTTCGACAACGGGAGAAGGTCGCGGGCCGTGCGCGGTCCCGGCAACAGGCCGCTCAAGTCCCTGAGCGACATGCTCAAAGGCAAGCAGGGCCGCTTCCGCCAGAACCTCCTGGGCAAGCGCGTCGACTACTCCGGCCGTTCGGTGATCGTCGTGGGACCCGAGCTCAAGCTTCACCAGTGCGGCCTGCCCAAGAGCATGGCGCTGGAGCTCTTCAAGCCGTTCATCATCAAGAAGCTCGAGGACAGGGGTTACGTACAGACCGTCAAGAGCGCCAAGAAGCTCGTCGAGAGGGAGAGGCCCGAGGTCTGGGACATTCTCGAGGAGATAATCAAGGACCATCCGGTTCTGCTCAACAGGGCGCCGACGCTTCACAGGCTCGGCATACAGGCGTTCGAGCCCGTGCTGGTCGAGGGCAAGGCGATAAAGATCCATCCTCTCGTCTGCCAGGCGTTCAACGCGGATTTCGACGGGGACCAGATGGCGGTGCACGTGCCGCTTTCCTTCGAAGCCCAGCTCGAGGCGAGGGTGCTGATGCTCTCGATCAACAACATCCTCTCGCCGGCGCACGGCAAGCCCTTGGCCTCGCCGACGCAGGACATGGTTCTCGGCTGCTTCTACCTGACGAAGGAGAGGGTGTACGGCGAGGATGAAAAGGTGCGCCTGTTCGTCGACCCGAGCGAAGTCATCTTCGCGCATCAGCAGGGGGCGATCGGCCTCCACGACAGGGTGAGGGTCGAGATCCGGGGCGAACTCATGGAGACGACCGTCGGGCGCGTGATCTTCAACGACATCGTTCCGCCCGAGATGCCCTTCATGAACGAGACCTTCGACAAGAAGCGCCTGGAGAAGCTCGTCGGCGACTGTCACAGGCTGCTCGGGCCGTACCGCACCGCGGTGTTCCTCGACAGGCTGAAGGAGATCGGGTTCGAGTACGCCACGATATCCGGCCTGACCGTGGGGATCGACGACATCGTCGTTCCGCCGGAGAAGGCGCGGATTCTTGAGCGCGCCGAGAAGCAGGTGGTGCGCATCCAGGACAGTTACCAGAAGGGCGCCATCACCGACGGGGAGAGATACAACCAGGTCATCGACACGTGGACGAACGCGACGAACAGGGTCAGTAACATAATGTTCGAGAACCTTTCCGCGGTCGACGGCGGTTTCAATCCCATCTACATGATGGCCGCGTCGGGCGCCAGGGGCTCCAAGGAGCAGATCAGGCAGCTCGCCGGCATGCGAGGCCTGATGGCCAAGCCCCAGAAGAAGATGACCGGGCAGATGGGCGAGATCATCGAAACGCCCATCACGGCCAACTTCAAGGAGGGGCTGACGGTGCTCCAGTACTTCATATCGACGCACGGCGCGCGGAAGGGCCTGGCGGACACCGCCCTCAAGACGGCGGACGCCGGTTACCTGACGAGGCGGCTGGTCGACGTCGCCCAGGACGCGATCATCACCATGGAGGACTGCGGGACGATCCTCGGCCTCGACATAACCGCTCTCAAGGAGGGCGAGGAGATCATAGAGCCGCTGCGGGACAGGATTCTCGGGCGCGTCGCCGTCGAGGACGTCTACGACCCCATAACCAACGAGCTCCTCATCGAGGCGGGCAACGAGATCAGGGAGGCGGCGGCCGAGCAGATCGACGCCGCGGGAATCGAGCGGGTCAAGATCCGGTCGGTGCTCACCTGCGAGTCGCCGCGCGGTGTCTGCGCCAAGTGCTACGGCAGGAACCTGGCTACGGGCCGCATGGTGAACATCGGCGAGGCCGTCGGCGTCATCGCGGCCCAGTCGATCGGCGAGCCGGGGACGCAGCTGACCCTGCGGACGTTCCACATCGGCGGGACCGCGGGCCGGATCGCGGAGGAGTCCCAGATCTCCGCCAAGTACGACGGCAAGGTCACCTTCAAGAACGTCAGCTCGGTTCCCTACAGGGACGGTGCGCACGTGGTGCTGACGGGCAAGGGCGAGATAGACCTGTACGACGGCGACCTGCTGAGGGCCAGGTACACGGTTCCCTACGGGGCCAAGCTGTCCGTGAAGGACGGGCAGGTCGTCAAGAAGGGTGAGCCGCTCTTCGAGTGGGACCCGTATTCGTCGCCGATCCTCGCGGAGACCGAGGGCGTGGTCGAGTTCCGTGACATCATCGACGAGGTGACGGTGAGGGAGGAGCTCGACGAGAAGACGGGTCTCCGGCAGCGGGTGGTGGTCGAGCACAGGGACAAGACGATCCACCCTACCATCGTCCTCGTGGGCGCCAAGGGGCCGAAGAAGGGCGAGAAAGTGGCGGAGTATCCCATTCCCACCGGGGCGCACCTCGTCGTCCATGACGGCGACAGAGTCGTGCCCGGCGACCTGATAGCCAAGATCCCCAGGGAAATAGCCAAGACGCGCGACATAACGGGAGGTCTCCCGAGGGTGGCGGAGCTCTTCGAGGCGCGCAAGCCCAAGGACTTCGCGACGGTCAGTGAGATCGACGGCACGGTCGAGTTCCGCGGCATGTCGAGGGGCATGCGCCGGGTCGTCGTCGTCGGTGACACCGGCGATGAAATGGAGTACCTGATTTCCCACGGCAAGCACATGCGGGCGAGGCACGGGGATGTCGTCAAGGCGGGGGACAAGCTCTGCGAGGGCCCCATCAACCCGCACGACATTCTGAGGATCAAGGGCATAAACGCGGTGCAGGAGTACCTGGTGAACGAGATCCAGGAGGTTTACAGGCTGCAGGGCGTCGCCATAAACGACAAGCACATCGAGGTCATAGTCAGGCAGATGCTCGAGAAGGTCCGCATAGAGGACCCGGGCGACACGACCTTCCTCGAGGGCGAGCAGGTCGACAAGTTGAGGGTGAAGGAAGAGAACGAGAGAGTTGTCGGAAGCGGCGGCCGCCCGGCGACGTTCCAGCCGCTCCTCCTCGGCATAACCAAGGCGTCGCTGAGCACGGAGAGTTTCATATCCGCGGCCTCTTTCCAGGAAACGACGAGGGTTCTGACCGAAGCGGCGATAAACGGCTCCAGGGACATGCTGCTCGGTCTGAAAGAGAATGTCATTATCGGGCACCTCATTCCGGCCGGCACCGGGGTCGGCAGGAACAGGAACATCAAGGTCATCGCCGAAGAGGAGATCCCCGAGCTCGAGGAAGAGGTCGAGGAGGAAATCGAAACGGGTGAGGAACCCGGAGCGGGGGCCGAGGAAGAGGTGGCCGAAGCCTGATGAGAGTGGAGGTGTAGAGTTTGCCGACAATCAGCCAGCTAGTTAGACGCGGCAGGGAGTTTCAAAAGTCCAAGACGAAGGCCCCTGCGCTGATGGCGTGTCCACAGAGGCGCGGCGTCTGCACGAGGGTGTACACGACGACGCCGAAGAAACCGAACTCCGCGCTCAGGAAAGTGGCGCGCGTGAGGTTGACCAATTCCATAGAGGTGACGGCCTATATTCCCGGTGAGGGGCACAACCTCCAGGAGCACTCGATAGTGCTCGTCCGCGGCGGCCGCGTCAAGGACCTTCCGGGCGTGCGCTATCACATAATCAGGGGCGCACTGGACGCGAGCGGCGTCGATAACCGCATGAAGTCGCGCTCCAAGTACGGCACGAAGATGAAGAAGAGCACGACTCCGGCCGCGGGCGGCTAGATCCAGGAGACGAGACATGCCGAGAAGAAAGCTCGTAAAGAGGAAAGAGGTACAGGCGGACCCGAAGTACAACAGTCCGCTGGTCACCAGGTTCATCAACTGCCTGATGAAGCAGGGGAAGAAGAGCACCGCCGAGCGGATCTTCTACTCCAGTCTCGACATGATCGAGAAGAGGACGGGCCAGCCGGGCATCCAGGTCTTCAAGCAGGCCGTGACCAACGTCAAACCCGTTCTCGAGGTCCGGCCGCGGCGGGTGGGCGGCGCGACCTACCAGGTCCCGATGGAAGTGAGGATGGAGAGGAAGACGGCTCTCGCCATACGATGGCTCATAAGCTTTGCGCGGGCGCGGAGCGAGCACACGATGCAGGAGAGACTCGCGGCGGAGCTGATCGCGGCCTCCCGGAACGAGGGCGGGGCGATAAAGAAGAAGGAAGACACGCACAGGATGGCGGAGGCGAACAAGGCCTTCGCCCATTACAGGTGGTAACGACTTGTCGGGAACGTGCTTGAGAGAGTATGGATGGCGACTCTAACGAAAGAGCGTGGGACGAAATTGGCTGAGAAGAGAACCATCCCACTTGAAAAGGTGAGGAATATCGGGATAGCGGCGCATATCGACGCCGGCAAGACCACGCTCACGGAGAGAATACTATATTACACCGGGCGCGTTTACAGGCCCGGGGATGTCGACGACGGGGCGGCGACCATGGACTGGATGGACATCGAGAAGGAGCGCGGCATAACGATCACGTCCGCTGCGACCAGATGCTTCTGGCGTGACCATGCCGTCAACATCATCGACACGCCGGGCCACGTCGACTTCACGATGGAAGTCGAGAGGTCGCTGAGGGTGCTCGACGGGGTCGTGGTCGTCTTCTGCGGGGTCGGCG
>JALGWA010000061.1 GCA_025774425.1 bacterium | reverse complement strand
CAGGGGCACGAAATTCTACCGGGGGCGGGGCTGTTCCAAGTGCAACAACACGGGCTACCTGGGCAGGCAGGGCGTGTTCGAGGTCATGCCGGCGAGCGCGACCATACGGCGGATGATTCTGGACAGGGCTTCGACCGCCGACCTCAGGAAGCAGGCGATTCGCGAGGGCATGCTGACCTTGAGGCAGGACGCGCTGATCAAGCTGAAGAAGGGGATCACCACCATCGAAGAGGTACTGAGGGAGACAGCCAGAGATGAATGATGCACCCGCTCATGATGGAATCAGGGATGCGGTGAGTTCCGCACAGACCGCGGCCGGGCCGGGAACCAAGAGCACCGTGTCGATGCGACAGCTTCTCGAGGACATGGTCAGGAAGAAGGCTTCCGATCTTCATCTGACAGCCGGGCTGCCGGCGCAGTTCCGGATAGACGGACAGATCGTCTCGTCCGACTCCGAGCCCCTCTCGCCGGAGATGACCAAGTCGCTGACGTACAGCATTCTGAACGAGGAGCAGAGGAAGCGCTTCGAGATCGAGCGCGAGCTGGACCTCTCCTTCGGCGTCAGGGGTCTCAGCCGTTTCCGCGCCAACGCTTTCCTGCAGCGGGGGGTGGTGAGCATCGCAATCAGGCAGATACCGTACGAGATCCTCTCGCTCAAGGAACTCGGGCTGCCGGACGTCGTCGACAGGCTGGCCAACAAGACCAAGGGCCTCATCCTCGTGACCGGCCCCACGGGCTGCGGCAAGTCGACGACGCTCGCTTCGATAGTGGACAAGATAAACACCGAGAGGCGGTGTCACATCATCACGATCGAGGACCCGATCGAGTACGTGCATCACCACAAGCGCTCGATAGTGAACCAGAGGGAGGTGCAGGCGGACACCCATTCGTTCGCCAACGCCCTCAAGTACGTGTTGAGGAAGGATCCCGACGTCATACTGGTAGGCGAGATGAGGGACCTGGAGACCATCGCCGCGGCCCTGACGATCGCGGAGACGGGCCACCTGACGCTGGCAACCCTGCACACCAACTCGACCTACGAGGCGATAAACCGAATAGTCGACGTGTTTCCCGAGCACCAGCAGGGGCAGATCGTCGCCCAGCTGGCGTTCGTACTCGAAGGCGTAATCACGCAGCAGCTGATGCCGAGGATAGGGGGCAGGGGAAGAGTGCTCGGCTGCGAGGTGTTGATCTGCACTCCGGCTGTGAGGGCGCTGATAAGAGAGAAGAAGATACACCAGATATACTCGCACATGCAGGCCGGCCAGAAGTTCGGCATGCAGACGATGAACCAGGCGCTTTACAGGCTCTACGTCACAAGGGAAATCTCACTCGAAGAGGCGATGGGAAGGAGCCCTGACGTCGCAGAACTTGAACAGATGCTTTCGAGAAAAGGCGTGCTGGGTTCCGCATCCGATCGTGTCGGGAGCAGCCGCCGCTAGAGAGGTGGTTTGAGTTGGCAACTACTTACGTCTGGAAGGGAAAGACCCCCGGCGGGCACGTCACCAGCGGGGAAATGGCGGCGGAGTCGCGGGGCGAAGTGATCAGGCAGCTCCGGTCGAAGGAGATTGCAGTGACCTCGCTCAAGGAGAAAGAGAAGGCGGCGAGGTTCAGCTTGTTCGGGGGACGCGGGGTATCGACCAAGGATCTAGCCGTCTTCACGAGACAGTTCGCCACCATGATCAACTCGGGTCTGCCGCTGGTGCAGTGCCTCGACATCCTCGGGGCCCAGGCCGAGAAAGAGCATCACAAGAAGATAATCCACACGGTGATGAAGGACGTCGAGTCGGGATCGACCCTGGCCGACGCCCTGGCCAAGCATCGTGAAGTTTACAGCGACCTGTATGTCAACATGGTCGACGCGGGCGAGGCCGGCGGCGTGCTCGACGTCATCCTGTCGCGGCTGGCGACCTATCTCGAGAAGATGGACGCGCTCAAGCGGAAGATCAGAAGCGCGATGATGTATCCCGCCGTGGTCTTCTTCGTCACGATTGCGGCGACGACTTTCATGCTCGTGTTCATCATACCGACCTTCGCCAAGTTGTACGCGGACTACGGCGGGCAGTTGCCGATGCCGACGAGAGTGGTCATGGGCATAAGCAATATCGTGAGGAACCAGTGGTACCTGCTCGCCGGCGGCATGTTCGCGCTCTTCTACGGCATAGGCAAATACTATAAGACCAAGAACGGCAAGAAGAAAATAGACAAGTTCCTCCTCAGTGTGCCTGTTCTCGGTCCGGTGCTTCTCAAGGCGTCGGTCGCCCGGTTCACCAGGACACTGGGTACGCTCGTCTCCAGCGGCGTTCCGATCCTCGAGGGCCTCGAGATTACTGCGCGGGCGGCGGGGAACGCCGTAGTCAAGGAAGCCGTCATGAAGACGAAGTCGAGCATCTCCACCGGGCAGACCATAGCCGAGCCCCTCAGGCAATCGGAGGTGTTTCCGCCCATGGTCGTCCAGATGATCTCGGTCGGGGAGGAAACGGGCGCCCTGGATGCGATGTTGTCCAAGGTCGCCGACTTCTACGACGACGAGGTCGACACGGCCGTGGAGAGCCTGACATCCGTGATCGAGCCGATCATGATCGTGGTAATGGGTGGGGTGGTCGGCGCCATGGTCGTCGCCATGTACCTGCCCATATTCAAGCTTGTAACCGTGATGATGGCGAAATGAGAAATGAGTTTGCAGACATCCAGGGCGGCGACCTCAGGCGGCTCTGCAAGTCCGTCATAATCTTCAGGGCGATACTCGTGGGGGTCGCGCTCTCGATCCTCGCCTTCCTGATGGGTGCGGGGATCGAAATAAGAGGGGGCATCCCCGTCGCCGGGTTGCTGCTCGTCGTGTTTCCCTTGACGGCGATCTGGTGGATCGCTCTCAAGTCCGGCCTCGCTCTCAACAGGCTCGTCTACTCCCAGGTCATCGCCGATCTCGCGATCGAGACCGGCGTTATCTTCCATACAGGAGGCGCGTTGAGCCAGCTGACGCTGCTCTACCTGGCGACGATCTTCGTGGTCAGCGTCTTCTTCTACCTGAGGGGCGCGGTCGTCGTCGCGTCGCTCTCGGCGGCCCTCTACATATCGGCTTCCCTTCTCGAGTGGCGCCAGGCGGGCGGCGGGGGTTCGTACGATCTCGCCAGCGGCTACATGGTATTCCACGTCGTTCTGCAGGTCGCGTCGTTCTACCTGATCGCGTTCCTGAGCGGCTACCTCTCACAGCGGATCCGCCTTTCGTCGGCGCGGCTCAAGACGACGACATCGGAGCTCAAGCACGCCCGCATGGATACGAGTTCGATCGTCGAGAGCATGAGCAGCGGGCTGTTGACGGTCGATCCGGAAGGCGTCATCACCGAGATGAACTCGTCGGCGGAATCCATTCTCGTGTTGCGGCGCGACGAGGCACTCGGCCGCTCCATCGACGACGTCATCGTGCCGATATCAGCCGAACTCCACCGCAAAGTCGTCGATGCGATCAGGGACGGCAGGGAGGAGGGAAGGGGTGAAGTCAACGCCCTGGTCAACGGCGGCAGGAGGGTGCCCCTCGGTGTCAGCATATCGGTGCTGAAGGGGGATGTGGGCGAGCGCCGGGGTGCGGTCGTCGTCTTCCAGGATCTCACCCAAGTCAAGGAGATGAGGGACAGGATAAGGCTCTCGGACCGGCTTGCGGCGCTCGGCGAGCTCTCTGCGGCGATCGCACATGAGATAAGGACCCCGCTCGCGTCCATATGCGGGTCGATCGACATGCTCAAGGACAGCACCGTCAGGCCCGAGGACAAGAGGCTCATGGGTCTCGTCGTCAAGGAGTCCGACAGGCTCCGGAGGATAGTGGACGACTTCCTCGAGTTCGCGAGGTCGCGCTCGTCGCAGTTCACAGTGCTGCCTTTGGACTCGATACTGCAGGAGGTCGTGCACCTGGCTAGAAACCATCCCTCGTTCGGCAAGGGGGTGGAAATACGTCTCGAGACGGAGCCGGGACTCATGGGCTATGTCGATGAGGAGCGGATCAAGCAGGTGTTTTTCAACCTCGCCCTCAACGCCGTCGAGGCGCTTCCGGAGGGCGGTTTCCTCGAGATAAGCCTCGAGAGATGCCCATCTCCCGAGGGGGAAGACCTCATCAGGGTCATGTTCAGGGACAACGGCAAGGGAATCGACCGGAACGATCTGAGGAAAGTCTTCGACCCCTTCTTCACCACCAAGAAGGAGGGGACGGGTTTGGGACTGGCTATCGCCTCCAATATCGTTGGCGAGCACGGCGGCAGGATCGAGATAGACAGCGAGAAAGGTGCAGGCACGGTCGTCAAAGTCTACCTGCCTATCGATAGAAGCGTGGCGGAAGAACCTCAATCGGCGCGCATCGGATGCGGACACTGTACCGGAGTCAAACAACAGACCGGAGTGATGTAGAGATGGCAGGCGAGAGAATTCTTGTTGTCGAAGACGAAGAGGGAATGCGGGAATTCCTCAATATCCTCCTCGCGAAGGAAGGATATGAAGTAACCACGTGTGAATGTGGCGCCGAAGCCATTGAGAAGTTCAAGGAGCAGAATTTCCATCTGGTGGTCACCGATATCAAGATGCCGGGAATCGACGGCATCGAGTTGCTGACGCGGATCAAGGAGATCGAGCCGACGGTCCCCGTGATAATCATGACCGGGTATGCGTCGATGGAGTCGGCCATCGAGGCCGTCAACAAGGGGGCATATTCCTATCTGCGCAAGCAGACGAGCAACGACGAGATCAAGCAGGCGGTCAAGAAGGCGATCGAAATGCGGTGGCTCCAGAAGGAGAACAAGCTCCTCAAGCAGCAGCTCCGCAAGAACCATTCGAGCAGAAAAACGATCGGCAAGAGTGAGAAGATCAAGCAGGTGTTCGCCCTGATAGACAAGGTCGCCGAGACGGATTCGACCATACTGATCTACGGAGAGAGCGGGACGGGCAAGGAACTGATCGCCAGGGAGATCCACTACAAGAGCAAGAGGGCGGACGGCCCGTTCGTGTCCATAAACTGCGGCGCGCTTCCCGAGGGCCTTCTCGAGAGTGAGCTCTTCGGGCATGTGCGGGGTTCCTTCACCGGGGCCGTGCGGGACAAGGAGGGCTTGTTCGCGGTCGCCAAGGGCGGGACCTTCTTCCTCGACGAGGTCGGGGAGACGAGCCCGGCGATCCAGGTCAAACTCCTCCGTGTCCTCCAGGAGAAAGAGATCATCCCCGTCGGGGGCACGAAGCCTATCAAGGTCGATGTCAGGCTGATCGCCGCGACCAACGCCGACCTCGAGCGGAATGTCGCCGAGGGCACCTTCAGGCCGGACCTGTACTACCGCCTGAACGTGATCCCCGTCCGCATCCCCCCCCTGAGGGAGAGAAGAGACGACATCCCGCTCCTCGTCGATCATTTCCTCAAGGTCTACTGCGAGCGGGCGGGAAAGGCCCCCAAGACCATATCCTCCGAGGCCGTCGACTGTCTGGTCAGGTACGATTGGCCGGGGAACGTCCGGGAACTCGAGAACTCCATCGAGCGGGCGGTGATCCTCCAGGACGGCAGGTTGATAGTGCCCGAGGACCTTCCCCGCAAGGTGAGATTCGGGAACAGGGAGCGTTCTGCATCGGTCGTCTCGAATTGCAATCTCACCCTCGAGGAGCTCGAGAAGGAATACCTGCTCAAGGTGCTCGACGGGGTCGGATGGCGGAAGAAGAAGGCCGCGGCCATTCTGGGCATCAACCCGTCGACGCTCTACAGGAAGCTCCAGCGCTATGGCTTCGAGACGGGCACCAGGGAGGCGGTGGAAGTTGCGAAAACCGAGTAGGGCCATGCAGATTGCAATGAGGAGCGGGGGTGACGCAAATTGCAATGCGGCGAGCACCTGCTATTTCATTGAAAATCAATATGGTAGCGGGAGTCCTCCGGCGGCCGTTTTGGTACGCCGCTTGCTCCCATAGGCTGTCGAATCGAATATGGGTCACTGGGACCCAGGCGAAGGAGGTGAACGAGATGTTCAACCAGAAGGGTTTCACACTGATCGAGTTGATGATCGTCGTGGTTATCATCGGCATCCTGGCCGCTATAGCCATTCCGAACTTCATCAGCATGCAGGACAGAGCCAAGGAAGCCAGTGTAAAGGCGAACATGCACACCGTACAGCTCGCTTTCGAGGACTTTGCCGTGCAGTGCGATGGCGTATATCCTGACGACGGCGCCTCCGCGACACCGGGCGGAGACACGGTCGAGGATCTCTGTCCCGGCGGTGCGTATCCGGAGAATCCTTTCACGGGCGCGGCCACCGTGTTCACGTGGGACGCGGATCCCGCTGCCCAGGGAGTGATCGGAGCCAACCCGGCCAATACCACTGACTACATAATCAAGGGCTTCGGCAAGTCGGCATTGTTCCCGCTCACGCTGACGACTGGTATGTAGTCCGGGCTTGTACTTCGATCCACGGGCGGCAGCTTCGGCTGCCGCCCTTTTCTTACCTCCCAGGGGCCGCTAAAGCTCGGCCCGCTAATCGCCGAAAACAATAGCGTCGAACCCTAGCCATCGGAGACCGTCATGTTCGTTCTCGAGTTCATGGACGTCAGGAAGGTCCTGAAGTCGGGTTTCCTGAGGCGACCCCTCTACACCCTGGGTCCCCTGACCCTCGAGGTCAGGCCCGGCGAGATATTCGGCTACCTCGGCCCCAACGGTGCGGGCAAGACGACTTCGATAAAGGTGGCGATGGGGATACTGCGGGCCGACTCGGGCGAAGTCAGGTTCTTCGGAGAGCGGGCCGGGCGCCGGGAAGTCAAGCGCAGAGTGGGCTTCCTCCCGGAACGCCCGTACTTCTACAGGCACCTCACGGCCTTCGAGGTCTTGGACTTCTACGGAGAACTCTTCGGCATGGACGCGCGCTCGCGCCGCCGGCGTGCGTCGGACCTTCTCGACCTGACTGGTCTGGCCGAGGCCGCGGACACGAGACTTTCCCGGTTCTCCAA
>JALGWA010000060.1 GCA_025774425.1 bacterium | reverse complement strand
GAGCGACGAAGTGCTGCACACCATCGCCGACAAGATCAAGACCAACATACGCGAGCTCGAGGGATCGCTGATGCGCCTGGTCGCGTACTCGTCCTTCACGGGCAGGGAAGTCACACCGGACATGGTCCCCGACATCCTCAAGGACATCTTCGACACGCGCGCCAAGCCCGTATCGATCGACGACATAAAGCGCGTCGTCGCCGACCACTACAATCTGAGCGCCGAGAGCCTCGTCGGCCGCAAGCGCACCTCGACCATCGCATTCGCCCGCCAGATCGCCATGTACCTGTCGCGGATGCTCACGGACTTGTCGCTGTCCGACATCGGCGCCAAGTTCGGCAAGCGCGACAACACCACCGTCATCCACGCCTGCGACAAGATAGGCGAGAAGGTCAAGACCGACCCGCAGTTCAAGGCCTTGCTGGACCGCTTCGCGGAGGACATAAAGCGGTCGTCCTGACCTGCCCGGCGCGTGGAGAGCATGTGGACATCGTCTTGAAACGGCCCGCCGGGACGCGGCCCGCCCGCGACCCCTGTGGACAAACCGGCACTTGTCCACAGCTCCTCAACGCCGGGTTGACAGGCCAGCTCTCCACCGCCGGTCGGTCATGTCAACAAGTGCAAGCATCGGCGAGCGCGGCCAACCTTGATCCACAATTCCACCGCCCCTACTACTATTACTACTGAAGCTCAATGAATATAGAAGAAAGACACGCCCGGGCTCCCCGCCCCACAAACTCTTTGACACCGCCCCGCCGGTGCCATAGACTCTTCCGGGGAAAAGCGATGGGGGGCAAGATGAATATCAGAATCAAGCAAGAGGATCTGTCCGGAGTTCTCAGCCTCGTGACCGGAGTGGTTCCCACAAGCTCGGCGATTCCGGTTCTCTCGAATCTCCTCCTCGAAACCGATGGCGACAAGCTGAGGATCTCGGCCACCGATCTGGACATATCGATCATCAGCTCGGTTGCCTGCGAAGTCGGGAAGCAGGGCGCAATCACCGTCGCGGCCAAGCGGCTCCAGGAGATAGTGCGGGAACTGCCGGACGAGGATGTCGACATCAAGGTCGACGGTGAGAAGATCAGCATCAAGTGTTCGCGGTCGACGTTCAGGATGATGGGTATGGAGAAGGAGCAGTTCCCGAAGATCGCTGATCTTTCCAAGGAAAAGAAGATCAAGATCTCCGGGGGCCTCCTCGAGAAGATGATAAGGCGGAGCGTCTACTCCGTGGCGAGGGACGACACGAGGCCGGTACTGAGCGGCGTGCTGTGGGAACTCGGATCCGCCGAGACGGCGATGGTGGGCACCGACGGGCACAGGCTGGCGCGGATGGCGGTCGCCGGGGATTTCGGCGTGTCCGAAGACGTGGCCGTGATAGTGCCTCCCAAGGCGCTTGCGCAGATACAGCGGCTCGTGGCGGCGGGCGATGAGGTGGAAGTCGCCATCGACAAGGCCTTCGTCGGTTTCTTCGTCGGCGATACGGTGGTGTATGCGAGGCGAATCGAGGGCACCTTCCCCAACTACAGGCAGGTCATCCCGACGGACAACCCCAATGTCATGACGATCGACAGGTCGGATCTCGCGGCCGCGGCGCGGCGGGTGTCGCTGCTGGCCGACTCCAAGACGCACAAGGTGAAGATGCATCTCGGCAAGGACGGCGTCCGTCTGACGGCGAGCACTCCGGACCTCGGGGAAGCCGAGGAAGAGCTCCAGGCGGCGTACGAGGGCGAGGATATGGTGGTCGGGTTCAACGCGAGTTACATCATGGACGTGCTGAAGACGACCGAGAGCGACGCCGTCAGGTTCGAGCTCGGAAGCCCCGTCGGCGCAGCCATCATCAAGCCGGCCGAGGAGCCCGAGGGCGAGACATACATATGCCTGGTGATGCCGCTCAGGCTCGCCGACCAGGCATAAGCGCGGGGCTCGAGGCCTTGCGGATCCGGGCGCTCAACCTCGCCAACTTCAGGAACTTCAGCAGACTGACGGTCGAATTCGGCGAGCGGCGGAACGTGATCCTCGGGGCCAACGCCGCGGGCAAGACCAGCATCCTGGAAGCCCTGCATCTCCTCGGAGTCGGGCGGTCGCACCGCGAGCGCTGCGACGCCAACCTCGTCAGGTTCGGGGAGGACTACTACAGGGTCGAGGGCGTCTTCGACCACATCGGCGTCAGGACGACGATAGAGGTCACCTACGCTGCGGACGCCAAGCGCATACGTGTGAACGGCAAGGATGCCAGGGCTTCGGACCTGATCGGCCTCGCCGCCGTGGTGGTCACGTCTCCGGAAGACATAGATCTGGTGAAGGGGGGGCCCCGCGGGAGGCGACGATTCCTCGACATCGCGATCTCCCAGAGCAGCCGCGACTACCTGGCCTCGCTGCAGCACTACCTCAGGGCGCTCACACAGCGGAACGCGCTCCTCAGGCAGGCGAGGGACGGCGACAGGACGGACACGGCCGTCT
This sequence comes from bacterium, assembly GCA_025774425.1. Lineage (GTDB taxonomy): Bacteria > Arandabacterota > Arandabacteria > Arandabacterales > JALGWA01 > JALGWA01. Next base: position 4,523 of record JALGWA010000060.1, on the reverse strand, counting down.
GGGACGCCGCCCTGGTCGAGGCGGGCGCCAGGGTGGTCGCCGCCCGCATGGCCTTTCTCGAGTTCCTCTCGCCGCGTGTCGAGGCGCATTTCGGCGTGATAAGCGGGAGGGCGGCGGCGACCTCGCTGGTCTACGAGCCCCGGGGTTACGGGGTCGACGTTGCCGGGGCGGGCGCGGGGCCGGATGTCGATGGACTCGCGGCCGCGCTCCTCGCTGGTCTCGAGAGGAGCCGGGAGAACGAGAGGGCGCGCGGCTTCACGCTGGTGGGGCCGCATGTGGACGATTTCAGATTCCTCGCCGACGGGTACGATCTCCGCCAGTTCGGTTCCGAGGGGGAGCAGCGGACCGCCGTTCTCGCGCTGAGGTGCGCCGAGGCCGGCGCGATCGAGGAGAAGCTGGGCAAGGCGCCCATAGTGCTGCTCGACGACGTCTTCGCCGAGCTCGACGACGCCCGCGCGGGGGCTCTTATCTCTTTAATATCCGGCTTCGATCAGATAGTATTGACCTCGTCGAGGCGGAGCCCTCTCGGGGATGAGAAGGTGCATAGAATACATGTCGAGGACGGGGGAGTTACCTACGATGGCGAGGCCTGAGAAAGCGGACGCGATACTCAGGAGACTGACTTCCAGGATGGGCATCGATACTCGACTCGAGATGGAAAAAGCTGTAGTTTCATGGGAAGAGGTAGTCGGCGCGAAGGTGGCGCGGCGGGCGAAGGCGGAAGCCGTAAGGGGCGGGATCCTCTTTGTCAGGGTGGCCGATTCCACGTGGTTGCAGGAGCTGTCGCTCCTCAAGGAAGGCATAATAGACAAGCTGAACGCGCTCCTCGACGGATACGAAGTGGAGGATATAGTCTTCCGCGTCGGCATGGCGACGAAGGAGAGAATGCATGGCGGAAAAGGTTAAGCGGCAATCCACCCGCACGAGGGCGAAGTCCCGCGCGGGAGGGAAGCCGGCGAAGGGCGGTGCCGAGATCTACGATGCGAAGAAGATCACCGTCCTCAAGGGACTGGAGGCGGTGCGCAAGCGGCCGGCCATGTACATCGGCAGCACCTCGAGTCGCGGCCTCCACCACCTGGTCTACGAGGTTGTGGACAATTCGATCGATGAGGCGCTCGCGGGCGCATGCACATACGTCAAGGTCACGCTTCACCCCGACGGCAGCGTCACCGTGACGGATGACGGCCGCGGGATTCCCGTCGACATGCACCCGACGCAGAAGCGGCCGGCGGTCGAGGTCGTGATGACGACGCTTCACGCCGGCGGGAAGTTCGACTCGAAGACGTACAAGGTGTCGGGGGGACTGCACGGGGTGGGGCTGTCGGTCGTCAACGCGCTGTCGGAGTTCCTCGAGGTGACGATAAAGCGCGACGGGAAAGTGTACGGGCAGAGCTACAAGCGCGGCGTCCCCGTCTCCGAGCTCAAGGTCGACGGCGAGACGACGGAGCAGGGTACGACGATCAGGTTCAAGCCGGACCCGGAGATATTCGAGACGGCCGCGTTCAGTTTCGACAACCTGTCGCAGCGGCTCAGGGAGCTGGCGTTCCTGAACCGCGGCGTCGAGATATGCATAGAGGACGAGGCGAGCGGCAAGAAGCACGAGTTCAAGTACGACGGCGGCATCATCGAGTTCGTCGAGTTCCTGAACGAGAACAAGAACACGCTGCACCGCAAGCCGATATACTTCGCCAAGACGAGGGATGACGTCAAGGTCGAGGTCGCCATACAATACAATGACGGCTATGCCGAGAACGTGTTCACCTTCGTCAACAGCATCAGCACGCATGAGGGTGGTACGCATCTGATCGGTTTCAAGACGGGCCTGACGAGGACGTTGAACTCGCACGCGCAGCGCAACAACATCTTCAAGAACGGCAAGTTCAGCCTGTCGGGAGACGATGTGCGGGAGGGGCTGACGGCGGTGCTCAGCGTGATGATGTCGCAGCCTCAGTTCGAGGGGCAGACCAAGACCAAGCTGGGGAACAGCGAGGTGCGCGGGATCGTCGAGTCGGTCGTCAGCGAGGGGCTGAAGGACTTCTTCGAGGAGAACAGGTCGGTCGCCAAGCACATCATCGACAAGTGTGTTGTCGCGGCGCGCTCGCGCGAGGCCGCGAGGAAGGCGAGGGAGCTGACCCGGAGGAAATCGGCGCTCGAGGCGGGGCGCCTGCCCGGCAAGCTCGCCGACTGCAGCATGGTCGACCCCAAGCTGTGCGAGCTCTACCTCGTCGAGGGCGACTCCGCCGGCGGCTCGGCGAAGCAGGGAAGAGACAGGCAGTACCAGGCGATCCTGCCGTTGAGGGGAAAGATACTCAACGCGTACAAGGCGCCCCTCGACAAGGTGCTTTCGAACGAAGAGATCAAGATGATCGTCACGGCGCTGGGCACGGGGATCGGGGAGGAGGACTTCAAGGCGTCCAAGCTCCGCTACGACAAGATCATCATCATGACGGACGCCGATGTCGACGGCGCGCACATAAGGACCCTGCTCCTCACATTCTTCTACCGCTACATGCCCGATCTCCTGAAGGACGGGCATATCTACATAGCCCAGCCGCCTCTTTACCGCGTGAAGAAGGGCAAGCAGGAACTATACGCTTACAACGAGGAGGCGAGGGAAGAAGCGATCGCCAAGCTCGGCAAGAAGGGCGTGGCGATACAGCGGTACAAAGGCCTCGGCGAGATGAACCCGGAGCAGCTGTGGAAGACGACCATGGACCCCGAGCGGAGGACGATACTCAGGGTCACCCTGGAGGACGCCGTCGAGGCCGACCGCATCTTCACCATTCTGATGGGGGACAAGGTCGAACCGCGGCGCCGGTTCATCGAGGAAAACGCGACCAAGGTCAAGAACCTCGATGCGTGAGGACCGCGGTGGGCGTGGTTCGACGCGAGGGACACAAAGGGGGTATGGTATGAGAAAAGCGACGATCGCCTTGCTGCTTCTGCTCGTGCCCGCCGTGGCGCTGGCGGATCTCGTGATCAAGGAGAAGGTCTCGAGCGCGGGCGCGATGGGCATGTGGAAGGCCGGAGGCGTCGAGACGGCCTACCTCAAGGGCGACAGGATCCGGACGGAGTCGGAGATGAAGGCCGAGGGAATGATGCAGGGCATGATGCCCGAGGGAGGCCTCGGAGGGATCTCCATAGTCCGGCTCGACAAGGGTGTGATCTGGAGCCTCGATGCGGACGACAGCACCTACACTGAGACCGCATTCGAGGACATAGCAGCCGTGGGGGACAGCGCCGGCGGACTGGAGGTCGCGGACATCAGGCTGACCAGGACCGGCGAGAAGAAGAAGATCGCGGGCTACGAGTGCGAAGGAGTTCTCCTCGAGAGCGACTTCGAGGTCGACGCACAGGGCAGGCCGATGACGATGAGCGGGCGCGCCCTGTTCTGGGTGGCCGAGAAGAAGGGGGAGCTGAAGGAGCTCTCGGCTTTCTGGGAGAGCATGATGGGTCGCATGGGCGCCCCGGATACGGGTGGGTTCGGAGCCGGCATGAAAGCCCTGTGGGAGAAGCTGGAGGACCTGGACGGCGTGCCCCTCGGGATGGAGATGACTCTGGACAGCGCCGAGGCGGGGGACGAAGAGCAGGCCGAAGAGATGAAGAACGCCATGAAGATGATGAAGCAGTACATGAAGGGCATGGGCAAGGAAGTCGAGGGGGAGGAAGAAGAGGGCGGCGGCCACTTCATGGAGATCAGGCGTGAAGTCATCTCGGTGGAGAAGACGTCGCTGGACGACGCGCTCTTCGAAATCCCGAAGGGCTTCACCAAGGTCAAGGCCGGCTGGAAGGGCCCGCACGGCATGCCGAAGAAATAGAGCGGCGGCTACTTCTTTCTGCTTTCCTGGAAGCGCTCGAAGAGTTTCTTCTCTTCCGGCGTGAGGTCGGTGGGGACGGCGACGTTGACGGTGACATACTGGTCACCCCGCCTGCCGTCCCTCTCTATACCCATGCCCTTGAGCTTGAAGGTCGTGCCCGGCTGCGTGCCGGGGGGGATCTTGAGAATGGCGTGCCTGCCGTTCAGGGTCCGCAGCTTGATTCTGGCGCCGAGGACGGCCTGCGAGAGGTTGATCTTGACATCGCAGTAGACGTCGAGGCCCTTGCGCTTGAAGAACCTGTGCCCGCGCACCCTCACGGTGATGATGAGGTCTCCGGGCGGCCCGCCGGCGATTCCGGGCTCACCCTGCCCCCTCAGGCGGATCTTGCCGCCGTCCTCCGTGCCGGCGGGTATCTTGACCGAGAGCCTGCGCGTGCGCTGGACCTGGCCGGTGCCGGCGCACTTGGCGCAGGGTTGGGCGACGACCTCTCCCCGGCCGTAGCACCGGGGACAAGGGCGGCTCACCGCGAAGCCGCCTTGTGACTGCGAGATCATGCCTGTGCCGCCGCAGCGCGGGCACTTGGACACGGTGGAGCCGGGCTCGGCGCCGCTTCCGGAGCAGCGGTCGCAGGTCTCGTTCTTGGTGACGCCGATGACCGCGGTTCCGCCCTTGGCTGCGGTCTCGAACGGGACTTCGACTTCGGCG
>JALGWA010000059.1 GCA_025774425.1 bacterium | reverse complement strand
TGGCATTCATACACGAAAGGAGGTGAGAGAGTACTGGAACCGAGAATCGGTGTTTTCATCTGCCATTGCGGGATGAATATCGCAGGTTCGGTCGACTGCGCTCAAGTGGCCGAGTATGCTTCGACACTGGACGGCGTCGTGTTCTCGACAACCAATCTGTACACGTGCTCGGACCCCGGCCAACAGGAAATCAAGAAGGCGATCGCAGACAACAACCTCGACAGGATAGTCATTGCGTCGTGCACGCCGAGACTGCATGAGCCCACCTTCAGGAAGACCATGATCGAGGCCGGCCTCAACCCCTACCTGTTGGAGATGGCCAACATAAGGGAGCAATGCTCCTGGGTCCACCTCCATGACATGAAGGCCGCCACCGAGAAGGCCAAGGATCTGGTAGCGATGGGGGTGGCGCGGGCGAGAAGGCTCGAGCCCCAGACGGAGACGGTCGTGCCGGTCAAGAAGGCCGCGCTCGTCGTCGGCGGCGGCGTGGCCGGCATACAGGCGGCGCTCGATCTCGCCGAGAACGGGTTTCCCGTTTACCTCGTCGAGAGGGAACCGTCCCTGGGCGGCATCATGGCGCAGATCGACAAGACATATCCCTCGATGGACTGCTCCATATGAATCCTGGGGCCCAAGATGACGGATGTCGGTCGACATCCGATGATTGAAGTCCTTGCCTACAGCGAAGTGAAAGAGGTCGCGGGCTACGTGGGCAACTTCAAGGTCAAGGTGCTCCGCAAGGCGCGCTACGTCGACGAGAAGGAGTGCACCGCCTGCGGAGACTGCACCGAGGTCTGCCCGCAGACCAAGCCGAGCGAGTTCGAGGTGGGCCTCGCGACCAGGAAGGCGATCTACCAGCCTTTCCCGCAGGCCGTTCCCCCCGCCTACGTGCTGGACGTCGAGACCTGCCTGGGCAACATGCCGCTCGCCTGCGAGAAGTGCAGCGAGGCGTGCGAGAAAGACTGCATAGACTACGACATGACGGACGAGGAAATAGAGATCGACGTCGGCACGATCATCGTCGCGATCGGCATGTCGGTGTACGACGCCGCCGGCATGAGCGAATACGGCTACACCAGGTATCCCAACGTGATCACGAGCATGGAGTTCGAGCGCCTCATCAACGCCGGCGGCCCGACCCAGGGCCACATGGTGAGGCTCGACAACGGCGAGAAGCCGCGGACCGTGGGCTTCGTCCAATGCGTCGGCTCGCGCATGGAGAAGCGCGGCCGGCCGTACTGCAGCAACATCTGTTGCATGAACACCGTGAAGGACACGCTACTCCTCAAGGAACATTACCCGGAAATGGAGATCGCCGTCCACTACACCGACATACGCGCATTCGGCAAGGGATTCGAGGATCTCTACAAGAAGAGCAGGAGCTACGGGGTGAAGTACATCCGGGCCCTTCCGGGGCAGATAAGGCAACGCGACGACGGCAGCCTGGACCTCTACGTCGAAGACGTCGAGACCGGCGGCGTGCGCGTCCACAACTACGACATGGTCGTCCTCTCCGTGGGCTTCGTGCCGCACCCGGACTTCGACCGCGTCCGGGAGATGCTGAACCTGTCCAAGACGTCCGACGGGTTCCTCCTCGAGGCGCACCCGAAGCTTGAGCCGGTGGACGCTCCCACGCGCGGCATCTTCTTCGCAGGCACCTGTGAGGCCCCCAAGGACATCAAGGACTCGGTGACCCAGGCGTCCGGCGCGGTCGCCAGGGCCAGTTCCCTGATGAGGAAGGGGGAAATCGCGGTCGAGGCGATTACATCGATGGTAATCGACGAGAAGTGCAAGTCATGCGGCATCTGCGCCAAGGTCTGCCCGTACAACGCCATAATCGTCGACACCAAGGCCAAGACGCCGGCCCGGGTGATCGAAGCCGCCTGCGCGGGCTGCGGCACCTGCGGGGCCGAGTGCCCCTTCGACGCCATCGTCATGAGACATTACACGGACGAGCAGATAACCGCTCAGATCGATTCGATCCTCGCCGAGGACCCCATGGAGAAGGTCGTCGTGTTCGCATGCAACTGGTGCTCGTACGCTGGGGCCGACTTCGCCGGCATCTCGAGGCTTCAGTACCCAGCTACTCCCCGCCTCATCAGGACCATGTGCAGCGGGCGGGTCGATTCCAAGTTCGTACTCCATGCGTTCAGAAAGGGCGCGCCGGTCGTGCTCGTCTCCGGATGCCATTTCGGCGACTGCCACTACATCGACGCCAACCACTGGACGGCCAAGCGCATCGAGAAGCTCAAGAAGAAACTCGACAAGCTGGGGATCAGATCGGAAAGACTCCAGCTCGAATGGATAAGCGCGGCCGAGGGTATGCGCTTCCAGGAAGTCATGAGCCGCATGGAGCAGCTCCGCCGGACGGTTACGGCGGAGGAGGTCGCCGAGACCGTAGCCCTTCTCTCCGAATCCGGATGAAGAGGCGAACGCCTCGATGGAAACCCCGGAACGCCCGCGGCGCCGTCAGAGGACCGGCAGGCGGCGCCTCTTCAGTAGATGCTCCCTCGAGACGTAATGCGGGTCCGATGAGAGTTCCGGCTCCAGGCCGAATGCAAGCGCCGTCAACTCGGTGAAGTAGAATACCGGCATCTCCTCGAAGTCGGGATGCATCTCCTTGACCTCTCTCTGGCCGCTGTCCAGGTTGTGGGCGCAGAGAGGACAGGACGTCGCTATCGCATCGGCCCCGCCCGCCCGGGCGTGGCTGAGTATGTCATGGACGAGACCGGCGACGGCGTACTTGTCATGCATCGCCTGATAGCTCCCGCAGCACACCTTCATGTAGTGGTTGTACACTGCTTCCGCCCCGAGGGCGCTCAAGAGGTCATCGAGTATCGTCGGCTCCTCGGGATCGTCTATCCCCACCCCCCCGGGCCTCAGCAGCATGCAGCCGTAGTAGGGTGCGACCTTGAGGCCGGTGAGCGGGATCTCGACCCTGTCGCGCACGGCCGCGAAGCCGTCATCGCGCAACAATTCCAGAAAGTGGACCACCTCGACGCTTCCCTCGTAGTCATCCTCCGTGTCCATGAACTCGTTTATGGTCTCGAGGTCGCCCGGTCTCTCCCTCATGCGGAGGTTGGCCCTCTTCAGGGTGTTGAAGCACATCGAGCAAAGCGTCACCAGTCTGGTCTCGCCGTCGACGAGGCCGTCCCGGTTCATCTGCTCGACGCGGATGAGGTTTCTTACCGGGCCGACGTGATGAATGAGATCGTCGTCCGTCAGCGAGAAAACCGTGCCGCAGCAGTTCCACCTGGGAATCTCGACGAGATCCATGCCCAGCGCCCGGGCCGTGGCCAATGCCGTGGCCTCGAAGTTGCTCGCCCTCGTCTTGAGGGTGCATCCGGGATAGTAAGGCAGTCTGTGGCTGTCCGCGCCCATGCGAAGGTCCTCCTAGCCCGTGAACTTCCTCATGCCGGCCACCAGCGCGATCTGGGGAAGCCTGGCGAGATCGTCCTTGGGGAAGTTGTTGATGTCGATGTAGTCCACCGCCCGCCTCAGAGTGATCTGCCTCAGGGCCTCGGCCACCTTCGACAGGTCGAGGCCGCGGGGGCAACGCACGGTGCAGGTGAAACAGGAGGCGCAGTACCAAATGGCCTTGCTGTCCAGGACCTCCCTCTGGCCCATCTGGACCATTCTCATCATCTGCGAGGGCGTCAAATCCATCTCGGTGACCATGGGACAACCGCCCGAACAGGTCCCGCACTGGTCGCATAGAGTAATCACCTGGCCGCTGATCTCGCTTACCTTCGCCAGAAACTCCTCGTTCTCCTCCGAGATCACGATCTTGTCGGTCATACCGCCTCCTGCTGCCGCTGCTCGGTGAGTCGAGCCGTGAGCATTTCCCTCTCCCCATCAGGTATGGGACCCGCGGCGCGCACGAACTCGACCAGGCTGTTCATCTGATTGACGAAGGCCGTCAGCATCACCGTGACGAACTCCGAGAACCGCACCCTGTCGGGGTCGATGTTCCGTTCTTCGAGGATCGCCCTCACCGCCGCCACGTTCTGCTTTATCGCAGCCACGCTGTGAGCAAACGGGGACGACTTCTCCTCGCTCTCGCCGATGAAGACGCCGTCCGCCCCCAGTTCGAAGGCCTGCAACATGAGCCTGGGAGTGATCCTGCTGCCGCTGGGAACCCTGAATATACGGACGTCGGGCGAGTAGGAGAGCTTCCCCGTGCCGAAGTTGTCCGCCAGCCTGTAAGTCGTCTGGTCGTCGGCGAAGACGAGCACCCTCGCCTCGCCCTCCCTCTTGCCAGCAAGAGAGGCGCGTATCTGCTCGAGAAGCTGGTCGTTCGTGTAGCAGTGCATGTCCAGGGCGCCGGTGGGGCATGAGGCGATGCAGCTCCCGCATCCCGAACAGACGGCCTCGTTCACCGAGACCGTCTGCGAGAGGACCAGAGCGCCCGCCGGGCAATGGTCGACGCATATCCCGCAGCCGTCGCAGAGATGCTCGTGTACGAAGGCTATGACGGGAGCTATGTCGTATCGCCCTCTGTTCATCAACCTGATGGCCCTGGACGAGGCGGCGCTCGCCTGGGCCACGGTGTCCGGAATGTCCTTGGGCCCCTGAGCGCAGCCGCAGATGAAGACGCCGTCGGTGAGCGTATCGACCGGCCTGAACTTCGGATGGGCCTCCTGCAGGAAACCGTCCGCTCCCTCGCCGAGCTTGAGTATGCCGGCTATCTCCTTGCTCCCCCGGCTCGGGCGCAGGCCGACCGAAAGCACGACGAGGTCGAATTCCGACTCTATTATGCGGCGGGTGAGCGTGTCTTCGACCTTCAGGGTGACCTTGTCGCCTGAGGAGTCCCCGTTGACCTCGGCGACCCGTCCCCGCACGAACTTCACTCCCGTGCGCTGGGCTCTCTTGTAGTACTCTTCGAAGCCCTTGCCGTAAGCCCTGAGATCGGTGTAGAAGACATAGACGTCGCGCTTGGGATCCGAGCGCTTGAGAAGCTGCGACAGCTTGGTGGCATACATGCAGCATACCCTGGAGCAGTGCTCATTGCCGACCTGCTCGTCCCTCGAACCGACACACTGTATGAACGCGATCCTCTTGCCCATGGGCCTCAGCGGATTGCCCTCGGCGGCGTGGACTATCATGCGCTCCAGGTCCAGGGCGGTTATCACGTTCTTCAGGCGACCCATGCCGTATACCTTCTTCTCCCTGGCGTCGAAGATGTCGTAGCCCGTCGCCACGATGATGGTGTCGACGGTGAACGTCAGCGTCTGCGGCTTCTGGTCGTAGTCTATCGCGCCGGGCTCGCAGACCTCGAGACAACGCTCGCAGGCGAGCGGGAACAGCCCCAGGCACGCCTGGGAATCCAGAACATAGGCATGCGGCACCGCTATGGGGGAGGCGAGGTATATCGCCTTCCTCGAGGCGAGCCCCTCTTCGAGCATGTCGGGCACCTTGACGGGGCAGACCTCCGAGCACCTGTTGCAGGCCGTGCACTTGCCCTGGTCGACGTAGGTCGGCTTCCTGACGACCGTGACCTCGTAGTTGCCGAGGTAGCCCTTTATGTCTTCGATTTCGGTGTACGTGAGAAGCTCTATGTTGGGATTCGAGGGCACGTCGGCCATCTTCGGCGACAGTATGCATGCGGCGCAGTCCTCGGTGGGAAAGGTCCTCGACAGCTTGGTCATCTTGCCGCCTATGGTCGGCTCCTTCTCGACCAGGTAGACCTTGAATCCCGCGTCGCCGAGATCCAATGAGGCCTGAATACCGGCGATGCCGCCTCCGACGACGAGCACCCGCTTACCGATGGGCATGGTTCTCTTGGCCAGGGACTCGTCCAGCCTCGCCTTGGCTATGGCCATGCCGACGAGATCCTTGGCTTTGTCCGTGGCCGCGTCGGGAGAATCGAAATGCGGCCACGCGCATTGCTCGCGGATGTTCGCTATCTCGAGCACATACGGGGACAGGCCGGCGTTTTCGACGGCGGCCATGAAGGTCTTCTCGTGGAACTGCGGCGAGCAGGCCGCGACCACGACTTTGTCCAGGCGGTTGTCGCGTATGCCGTCGAGGATCATCTTCTGCCCGGTCTCGGAGCACATGTGCGAGTAGTCCTGCACGAAGACGACGTCCGGTTGGCCCTCGGCGAATGACGCGACTTCATGGACATCGACGGTCTCGGAGATGTTCCCCCCGCAGTGGCAGACGTACACGCCGACTCTCATCTTCTTCTCCTTGAGGGCTCACGCGACTCGGAAAGGCGCACTTCGCACCGGTCCCCGCCGCGCACGCCCGTGTGCGCATGGCCGGCGGTCATCCGCCTGCCGCCTCGAGGGTCAGTTGCACACGTCTCCCTTCCCCACGCTTCCTGCTTGCTCGAAGGGGCAGGCCTCGGGCGCCCGCGCCCCGTCGGATCTCATTCCCGGACCATCGGCGCCCCGCATCGCGGGCAGGCGACTTGGCTGCAGGGCTTCCCGGGCGTATGCGGCGCCGTCGCGCCGCACCGTGGGCAAACGCACGCGCCCCCGGGGCCTTGACCTCCACGCCGTCCCCTGCCGCTCCCGCCTCTTCCGGTGCGGGGCCCCTCGCCTCCGGGTCCCGTCCCGTCTCGTCCTGGCATTCCGCATTCACCTCGCCGTCATCCGGCTACCATCGCCGCGCACGACCCCGCCCCCATCCACGTCCCCGGCCGCGCCGGCCCGCCGGCCACGGCGACACGGCCGCGAACGGCGGTCCCGCGACGCCGTATGGAGGTGGGACGGACGGGCCGCCGCGCATCGGCGCGGAACCCCTCACGGGCAGCACGCAGTAACCCATGCCCCTGCCGGTCATGGGGCCCTGCCCTCTGGGACCTCTTCCGTCGAATCCAGGCATTTCCTCACCTCCCGCTCCGCCCGATCACGGCCCTGCGGCTATTCCTCGGGCGAGTCTTTCGCTATCTCGGCCAAGCGGTTCTTCACCGCCTCGAGATGCTGCTCGAGATACGTGACTTGATTCTCAAGGAATGTCTTCTCGTCGAGGGGCGCCGCCCCGGCGTATGCGGGATGGCCCCAATAGGGATCCACCCG
>JALGWA010000058.1 GCA_025774425.1 bacterium | reverse complement strand
GGAACCGCCGAACAGGCGTCACCCAGGGCGGTCACCTTCGGCGAAGTATGTATGAGAAGGGACCTCATCGCCGATGTCTCCGCATGCCCGGCCGAGGTCCATATAAAAAGAAAGGCCGCCGTCAGCACAACACGCTTTCCCATCCACAACCTCCATTCATGCACCCAACCTGTATTCTAAGGCCCGTTTCGCCCTGGTGTCAACCCATATCGGCCAGCAAGGACCGGACCGCATCCAGGGCCCGGGCCATCGCCTCGTCGGCGCGCTCGACCCCGTCACCGCCCCCCTGGGCCGCCGCGGGCTTGCCGCCTCCCCGCCCCCCGACGACTTCGCAGGCCGCCTTCATCACCTCCCGCATGTCGATGCCGACGTCATCCGACCTCGAGAATATGAATTGCACTTTGGCGCCCTTGGCGCAGAGCAGGACGACGGTCGAGCCCGCCGCGACCGCCCCCATGGCCGCCCGGCGCAGCTCCGGGAGCCCCAAGTCCTCGAACGCGCCTGTGATGACGCACTTGCCCCCGACCTTCTCCGCCGCGGCCCGGAGACCCTCGACGCGAAGGGCGGCGAGTTCCGCCTTCAACTTCGCGACCTCCTTGCGGAGGTCCCCGGCCTCGTCGACGAGGCCCCCGACGATGCCGGGAAGATCGCTGTCCCTGGCCGTCATTCTCTGCGCGAGGTCGACCACGAACCTGTTCTTCCAGGCGTAGTCGCGCGCCGCCAGCAGGCCGCAGAGGAACTCGACCCGCGTCGTGTCCCGCACCTTCTCCCAGCGGATTATCTTGATGTGTCCGACCTCGCCCGTCGTCCTCGTATGCGTGCCCCCGCAGGGCGACCGGTCGAAGTCCTCGACCTCGACGATCCTCAGAAGCCGGCGCTCGACGCCCCTCCTCCCCGTCTCCTTGGTGCGCAGATCGCCCGCCTGCCCGGGAGGCACCTCGTACACCCTGACGGTCCTGTTCTCATACACGACCTCGTTGGCGAGGCTCTCGACGCCCGCCATGTCGTCCCACGTGAGCCCGAGGCGCGAGACGTCGATGGTCGAGTGCTCCGTCCCGAGGGAGGACGAGATCGTCCCCGCGCCGAGTACGCGCTCGAAGGCCTGCGAGAGAATGTGCTGCCCGGTGTGCTGCTGCATGTTCACGAACCTGCGGCCCCAGTCGACGACTCCGGAGACCCGGTCGCCCGGACCGAAACCCGGCTCGGCGCCGAGTAAGTGTACGACGGCGCCGCCCTCCTCGACGACGGCCTCGACGGCCACGCCGCCGAGCACGCCCTTGTCGCAGGGCTGGCCGCCGGACTCGGGATAGAAGCACGTGTCTTCGAGGATCACGCCGGGGCGGCCGCCGACCTCGACCACGCGGGAGACGACCGCCTCGAACTCGGTCCTGTAGGAATCTTCCTGGTAGAGGCGCCCGCTCACTCGGCGGCCTCTGTCTCCTCCGGCAGCATCTCGCTCCGGGGAGGAAGCAGCCGGTCGACCTTGGACCGGGCCAGCAGGTAGACGACGTCGGAGTCGTCCTTGGTGAAGTGGACGCGCCGGTCGTCGTTCTCGCTTCCGAAGACGAGGCGATGCTCCAGCCCTCCGGCCGTCGAGAACGACAGCGCCGTATCGCTGCCGGCGATGCCCGCCTCGGGCAGGGGAAGCCTGCCGGCGAAATCCTCGCATCGCAAGTGGGCCAACAGGCGGGCGAGCCGCGCCGCGCGGCTCCTGTTGCAGGCCGCGCTCTCCGGCGCCGCGAAATACCATTCGACGCCGTCCGTCGAGGCCAAGGTGTATTCCTCGCCGCCCCTGCGGACGCTTATGGACGTTATCTCGTCGGGGCTGTAGTCGAAGATCAGCCGGTCCTGCCAGGTCATCTCGCCGCGGTCGAACATCGAACGGAGGTAGCCGGGCGTCAGAATGACGTCGTCGCCCCACGCCTCCCTGACGTAAGAGCTCTGGTAATCGGGGCCGACCTTTCCGACCACGAAGGCCGCCGTCGTGTCGCCGCTCTCGTCGACGATCCACACGAAGACGCCCGACGAGTCGACCTGATAGACCGAGCGCTTGTCGGGGTTGGAGGAGACCCTGTCCTTGAGCGAGAAAGCGGCGACCTTATCGAGTATGGAATCGACGCCTCTCGGGTCGGCCGGCAGCGAATCCTCGCTGGGAACGATCCACCCGTCCGGCGTCCTCTCGAGCGCCACCCTCCTCTCACCGGCCTTTATGTATATACCCGCCGCCCTCTCCGGCTTGTACGCGGGGAACAGGGGAACGGGGCGCGCACCGCGTCTCTCGCCGAGCGTAGCAACCATGTAGACAACCGCCAGGACGACGAGAACCAGCACGAGAAACCTCATCCGTTTCACGGTTAGATAAGCCTCCTCCTCTTCCTGAAGCGCCGCCTCATGAGGCCCCAGATCACCACGGCGATGGGGACGCCGAAGGTGGCCGTGAAGCGCACGGCGCCCCTGGCGCCCTCCCCGATTTCCCTGATCGGACGCGATGTGACCGTGCGCGAACGGATCCCGATGAGGCTCTCACCGAGGGTCAGCCAGTCGATGACGTTCAGTATGAACGTCCTGTTGTCGGGATACTGGCTGAGGTAGCCCTGCTCGACGAAACGCGAGTTTCCGACGACGACGATCTGGGTCTCCGGGCTCCGCTCCACTCTCTCATGCTCGGGCGCCTGCGCCTCTTTCACGCTCCCGTCATCGGCGATGACGGGCGGGATATCCCTGCCGGCGAAATGGGACTGGAAGCTGCCCTTGAGCAGCACGGCGAGGTTGCGGGGACCGGTGTCGGTCATGGGCATGAACCTCTGCTGCGGGTCGAGGTTCAGGCGCCTCTCTTCGGACCACGACTGCTCGGAGCTCTTCGCCAGGACGGTGACCTCGACGGGGCCGCCGGCCGGCTCCCGGAGCGCGATGCTGCTCGTCCACGTGAAGACCACCCGCTCGAGCTGGTTGGTGATCGGAGAGACGTCGTCGAGGTTGTCTTTGAGCACCATGGGCCAGAGGGGATAGGGCAGCGAGAAACGCACGAAGCCGCTCACGAAAGTAGCCGTCGCCGCCGAGAGATCCACGACGAGGTCCGGCCTCACCTCGACGCCGTAAGTCGCGAGGAGCGAGTCCATGCCGGTCTCCACCCTCACCGCGGCGAGCTGGCCCTCGAGTATGTCCATCTCGTCCACGAGGAAGAGCACGCATCCGCCCCGCATCACGAACTGGTCTATTGCATAGGCCTCCCACTCGGACGCCTCCCTCGGCCCGGCGACGACGAGCGTGTTCACGTCTTCCGGGACGAGGCCGCCGTCCGAGACGGATATCTCCCTGACATCGTACTCGTTCCTCAGCTCGTCCATCCAGGACCTGTAAACCTCGCTCAGGTCCTTGTCGGGATTGACCTTGAGGAAACCGACGGTCTTCACCTCGGACATCGAGACCTTGGTTATGGCCGAAGTCAGGTCGTACTCGAGGTTGACGGCGCTGCTCACGACCGGCAGCACTTCCTTCCGGTCCTCGTACAGGACGGCCATGCCCAGATAGCCGTTGACGACTTCCGCCTTGTCCTTCTCGATGATGTTCATCTGGACTTGCGGGATTCCCAGCGACCGCACGCGCTGCTCGGCCTCGGGGCTCTCGGCCGGATCCTCGAAGTCTATGATGAGATTCCCGCCGGCGTACGCCTGGTATTCGCCGAGAATGTCCCTGACCTGCCGCCTGAGCGCGGCCATGTACGGCGGGAGCCTCTTGGAGAAGTAGACCTTTATATGGACGATGTCATCGAGACCCCTGAGGACGCGCTTGGTGGACTCGGACACGCTGAAGATCCTGCCGTCGGTGAGGTCGGCCCGGACGAAGAACTTGAGCGAAAGCAGATTCACCAGCACCAGCACGGCCACGAGGATGACGACCTCCACGAGCATCGCACCGTGCCGCCTTTTGCCCGCCGCTTTGTTCACTTCCTGACCTCGATCGACTTGACGTTGAGGTAAAGGAAAAACACGATCACCGAGAGGTAATATATGATGTCACGGCTGTCTATGACCCCGCGGCTGATGCTGTCGTAATGCCCGCCGAGCCCGACGTAGCTGAACACGGGAACGAGCCGGTCCGGAAGGCCGAAGAGCACGAAGTCCTCGCCGAGGATGAACAGGCCGAAGATCACCACGACCGAGATGATGAAGGCGACTATCTGGTTCTCGGTCAGGCTCGATATGAACAGACCGATGGCGAGAAACGCACCTCCCATGAGCAGGCCCCCCAGGTACCCGCCGACTATCTGGCCGGTGTCGGGATTCCCCAGCAGGGCCACGAACGCCGGGATCACCAGCGACAGCGCGAGGCTCAATGCGAGAAAAGCCAGGCTGGCCAGGTACTTGCCGAGGACCGCTTCGGCGTCGGTCACGGGGAAGGTCATCAAGAGCTCCATGGTCCCGACCTTCCTCTCCTCCGCCCAGAGCCGCATGGTTATCGCCGGCACGAAGAACAGGAACACCCAGGGAAGGATGCCGAAGAACATCCTGAGCGACGCCTCCCCGACAACGAAGAAGCCCTTGAAGAAGAGCCAGCTCGACAGCCCGAGAAAAACGGTTATGAAGATGTAGGCTATGGGCGAGTTGAAGTAACCCGCGAGCTCGCGCTTGAATATGGGACGCGTGTTGCCCATCACTCCACCGACCTCTCCCCCGGCTCGAGGGTCGTGAGCCGCAGGAATATATCCTCGAGACTGAGCGTCTCCCGCCTGAGCTCGTTGAGCGTCCAGCCGTTGTCCACGGCCGCGCGGAAGATCTTCTCGCCGAGATCGCCCCCGTCGGCGGCCTTGACCGTGTAGCGCGTGAATCCCCCGTCGCCCGCGCCCGCCCCGTCCACGCTCCTCACGCCCGCCATGCCGGAAAGCACCGCCTTGACGGTCGCCTCGTCACCCTTTATCGAAACATGAATGGTGTGTTCGCCGCCCGCCGCCGAGTCAAGCTCCTCCGGAGTGCCGCTCGCGACCAGCGAGCCCTCGTTTATGATGATCACGCGCGAGCAGGTCGCCTCGACCTCGGGCAGGATGTGGGTGCTCAGGATCACCGTGCGCTCTTTGCCGATCTCCTTTATCAGCTCCCGAATCTCGATGATCTGAGATGGATCGAGCCCGGTGGTGGGCTCGTCGAGCACGAGGATCTCCGGGTCGTGGATCAATGTCTGCGCAAGACCGACGCGCTGCTTGTAGCCCTTGGAGAGTTCACCGACTCCCCTGCCGATGACGCTCCCGAGCCCGCAGACCTCGACCATGTTCTTGATCCGGCGCAACCGCTCCCCGGGCGGGATTCCCCGCACCTCGGCGACGAACTCGAGGTAGGAGACGACGTCCATGTCCTGGTATAGCGGTGCGTTCTCGGGCAGGTAGCCGACGCGCCTTCTCACCTCGAGCGAATCGTCGACGACGTCATACCCTGCGACCCTGGCCGCACCTGAGTCAGGCATGAGGTAGCAGGTGAGGATGCGCATCGTCGTGGTCTTGCCGGCGCCGTTCGGGCCCAGGAAACCGAGGACCTCGCCTTTCCTGACCTCGAAAGACACGTCATCGACGGCGACCGTCGCGCCGAAGCGCTTGGAAATATGTCTGACCTCTATCAAGGTCGTGCCCCTCCACGCTCACTCGTCGGCGAGACGACGACAGTCAACATGGTTCCACTAGGTCAGTCCAACAGACGACCGGCGCAAAAGTTCCCGGAAGGGTCGCGCCGGGTGAGAAGTTACGTCGGCCGCCCGGATCTTGTCAACCCGGAAATGGCGGGGGCGCGCCACTCGCCATAATGACGCGCCCCCGAAGCCAACTGGAGCGTGACGGCACCCCCAGTTACCGCACTGCGGCTCGTGAGGAACGGCGCAATCCTGAATGATTGCGCGCTCTTGCCTGATTCCACAGTGAGCAAACTGTATGCCAATTGCACCCTCATGATGGGTCGCGATGACAAACATCCGGAGGTGGGCCACAGTAATGCTAACCGCTTTAGACACAGGACATTACACATGGTGAAAACGGCGGCGGCGCGCTTTCCCGCCCATGGATCCCGCGAGGAGGACAGTCGGAAGTTCACAAAATCCGCAACGTCTATGCAAGACTTTGCGTACCTATGCAGCCTGCTGCGGACCGGGGGAGGCGTCCCAGTTTGCGTCGCGAAGACCGTACTTCTTCATCTTATAGAGCAGCGAGCGATAACTGATGCCCAGGTGGTCCGCTACCTTTCTCCTGTTGCCCGAGTGTCTCTTCAAGCACGCCCCGATCACGCTCTTCTCGACATGCTCGACGGCGGTCCCGACCTTGGCCGGCAGGTCCGTGCAGTCTTCGTAACAGACGCCGTAAGCGCCGGGGACAAGGTGCTTCCGCTCCAAGGCCTCCTTGATCACGCTCTCGTCTCCCGTCCTGATGATGCTTCTCACCATCTGCCGGACCCCCCTGACATTGGCCGGCCAGTCGTGGTTGTAAAGCATCTCGCGGGCCCCGCTCGAGAGCTCCACGGGCGGGAGGTGGTACCTCCGGGACTCGACCTCCATGAAGTGATCGACGAGTGGCAGGATGTCTTCCCTTCGATCGCTGAGGGGGGGCACCTGGATCCAGGCGTCCCGCAGCCGGTGGAAGAGGTCTTCCCTGAACCTGTTCTGGAACACGGCCTGCTCGATGTCCTCATTGGTGGCCGCGATGAATCTCGCGTTCGTCCTCTCGACGTTGGCCTCGTCGCCGACCCTGCTGTACACGCCGCTTTCTATCACGAGCAGGAGCTTGGCCTGCGTGTCCATGGACAGCGTGCCGATCTCGTCGAGAAAGAGCGTACCGTCCTCCGCCGCCTCGATCGCGCCCTTCTTGTCGTGGCGGGCGTCGGTGAACGCACCCTTGCAATGCCCGAAGACGGCGGACTCGAAGATCGTCGGCGCGAAGGCGCCGCAATGCCTGTGCACGAATGCCCGCTTGCGCCCCGTGCAGCGCCCTCGCCACCAGGTTATTCGCCACCCCGGGCCTGTCCGTGATGAGAACGACGTCCGCGGTGTCCGCATACATCTTGACTTCCTTCCTGATCCTCTCGATGGCGGCGCTCTTGCCGACGATGTCCTTCACGGTGGCTGGGCCCTCGTCCTGGAGACTGCGGAGCGTACGCACTTCCATCTCCAGGTCCCTGCCTGCAATCTCCTTCTCCACGACCACCATCAGTTTGTCGGGGTCCAGGGGCTTGTCGGCGAAATTGTCCGCGCCTTCCTTGAGCGCACGCACCACCGTCCCTGCATCTCCGAAGGCCGACAGCATGATGACGCAGGTGTGGCTGTCCAGCCGGCGGATTTCCTTCAGTATGTCGAAGCCGCTCTTGCCCGGCATCCTTATGTCGAGGAGCACGAGGTCCGGCCTCTCCTGCATGAACTTGCCGACGGCTTCCTCGGACCGGCTGCAGGCCGTCACGACGAAACCCCTCTCCTTGAGCAACGCGGCGCAGCTCCAGAGTTCCTCCACGTTGTCGTCTACGATGAGAGCTTTTCTGTTCATACTTCGCGTCTCTCCCCTCACGGGCCGAACGCGGCGGGAAACCGCACTACGAATCGCTCAACCCCGTCCTCATCCGCCTCGAAAGCGACATCGCCCCCGTTGGCGTTGGCCCTCCGCCTGGCGGAAAACAGGCCCAGCCCCGTGCCTCCGTCCTTGCTGCTCCTGAAGGGGCTGAAGAGGAAGGCCCGCATCGACGGGGAGACGGGAGGCCCCGAATTGCGGAACGTCACCGTGACCCACGGGCCGTCCCCGCGGGTCTCATCCATGAACGCATCCACTCTTATCCATCCGCCCTCGCCCGCGGCGTCGTGCGCGTTCGCCATGAGATTGATGAATATCCTCGAGACGTCCGTCCTGCTCGCGAAGACCGGGCGAAGCGGCCGCTCCCGGCCGAATCGCCGCTCCACCACAATCGACTTGCGCTCCAGGTCGTCCGCCGCAAGCGCGATGCTGTCTTCGAGCACCCGGACCAGGTCGATCAACTCCGGCCTGTCGCTCGTCGGCTTGGACAGGTCGACAAACTCGCGGCTAAGCGCCGCCAGGTACTCGGCGTCGCCCAGGAGCGCGGCGGCGGCGCTCCTGCTCTCGGTCGGGTCCACGTCCCCCGACGCCAGGCGCCGCAAGAGGTCGGTGATCTTCGACGTCGGATACTTGAGGTCATGGGCGAGCTCCACCATGGCCTCGCCCGTCTTCTCCAGCCTGCGGATGCTCGAAGCCGCGGCCGCCTCGCACCAGACCCGCCGCACGGACGAAGCCGCAAGGCACATGAAACAGACGTCGTCATCGGCCAAAGTCGCACCGGGACCCGCATGGGCGCAGAAGTAACTGGGCGAATGACCGCCGAGCCACATCGGGACGATCGCGCATGCACCCGTGTCATCCCCGATCAATCCCTCGCGGACGAGTCTCTCCCTCAGCGCACAGGCCACCCACGCCCCGCGCGCCCCGGCGAGGAAACGACACCCCGCATCGATTGCGCCTCCGGTCCCCCTCAGCCTCTCGCAGGCGCCGTCCCCGGCCGCATCCGCAACCGACAGCCCGGCGCACGCCGCTCCCGCGACTTCGATGCGGACCGACCGTTCGGCCGGAGACCCGTCCCGCCTCATCACCTCGGTCACCCACACGCAGCCGCCGGCCTCCGCCGCCAGCCAGAGGAAGCGCTCGGCCGGGACGACCTGGGACACCTCCTCGGCGACCACCCGCACGGCCTCCTTGACCGACGCCACTCCCGCGATTCTGAAGGCTATCCGGCGCAGGCACTCGGCCTTCTCCCTCTCGCGCCTCTGCTCGGCGACATAGCCCGCCGCGGGAAGGGCGAACGAGAGCTGGGTGCAGACGAGATGGGCGAGATCGACGTCTATCGGACTGAAGCGCCCTCTGGCCCTCCTGCATATGAGCAGGCCGGCCTCCCGGCCCGAGACGAACTCCGCAAGCATGATGCCGGCCTCAGGGGTCCAGACCCTGCCCGGAGCGGCCGATTCGAGCATCATGCGGGAAATCGCCGCTTCGATGGCTTCGGAAGCCGTCCCGCCGCCTTCGGGTTCCGTCCCGATGGAATACTGCTCGACCTTGGGCGGAGTGGCCGACATGTCCTTGAGGACGAGCGCAAGGAAGTCCGCCCCTACGATGTCCTTGGCCCGCTTGAGGAAAGCTTCGACGACCGCCCCCCTGTCGGTAAGCACCGCCAGCATCTCGCCCGACCTCGCGGCCCGGCCGACCCGCTCGGCCGTGGCCGCCAGCAGCGCATTCGACGCCTCGAGCTCGCGCGTCCTCTCCCCGACTATCCTTTCGAGATTGGCCGTGTAGTCGGCGACCTGCTGCTCGAGGCTCTTGATCTCGCTGAGATAGTGGACGACGATCACGTACTTCTCGACGGACCCGTCAGGGCCCTTGATGGGGCTGGCGATGCAATCCACGAATTGCGGACTGTCGTCCGCGAGGCTGCGTGACCTGATCACCCCGCTGCGGAAAACCTCTCCCGATGAGACGAATCCCTCCCACGCGGCGGCGAATCTCTCCGCGTCGTCCGACATGGCGATGAGGTCGGCTATCGTCTTGCCGACGATGTCCTCCCTCGGAATCGACGAGCCCTTCGCGAAGCCGTCGTTGGCGTCGACGATGGTGCCGTCCCGGTCCACGATGAGGACGCCCTCGCTCACGGCGCCCATGACGGCGCCGGCCACGGCGGCCTCGGAGGAGACCCCGGGCGTCGGGGCGGGGCCCTCGGGAGCCCTCTCGCTCTCGGCGATGACTACGCAGGCCCGGCGTCCTCCCACTTCGACCGGCACCAGCACGAGTTCCATCGCCAGCTTCGCGCCGGCGCCCGTGATATGGGCGAAGCCCGGCTCCCGAAGGGGCTCGCCCGTATCTATGGCGCGTCGGATGCGATCCGCCATGCCGGACCTCTCGACGTTGGGGTTGATCTCGGTCACCTTCCTGCCGAGCAGGTCGCGCTTGGTGGACCCCAGGCGCCTGGCCGTCGCCTCATTGATCTCGATGAAGGTCAAGTCCCTGTCGACGACGGCGTAGGGAATACCGACACTGTCCAGGACCTTGTCCCTGACGGCCCTGTCGTCGGCCAGCCGCCTCGTCGTCTGGAAGACGGTCTCTTTGAGATACTCCTCCTGCGTGATGTCGT
>JALGWA010000057.1 GCA_025774425.1 bacterium | reverse complement strand
TGCCGATCAACTACGCGGGTGTGTTCCTCATTCTGCTCGCGCTCGTGCTCTTCATCGCCGAGGTCAAGATAACGAGCGGCGGCATGCTGACCGTCGGGGGGACTGTGTCCATGTTCCTCGGGTCGTTGATGCTGATCGAGTCGCCCGCGCCCTTCCTCAGGATATCGTTCAAGGTGATAGTGCCGGCGGTGCTGACGACGGGCGTGTTCTTCATCTTCGCCGTCGGGGCGGGACTGCGGGCGCAGCGGCGGAAGCCGACGACCGGGCGGGAGGGGCTGATCGGGATGCGGGGCGTGACTACGACCGACGTCGACGGCACCGGCCAGGCCCTGATCCACGGCGAGCTGTGGAGCGTCGAGGCGCCCGGGAGGATCGGCAAGGGCGAAGTCATAGAGGTGGTTTCCATGGAGGGTCTCAGGGTCCGGGTAAGGCGAGTCGGCCCAGGCGATGAGCCGCAAGGGAGGGATTGAAATGGGAATGGGATACATTGTCGTCATCGTAATCGGTCTGTTCATCCTGACGAACGCCATCAGGATACTGCGCGAGTACGAGCGGGCCGTGATTTTCCGGCTCGGCCGCCTCATAGAAGCCAAGGGGCCCGGGCTGATCCTCCTAATCCCCATAGTCGACAGGATGGTCAAGGTGAGTCTGCGCGTCCTCGTGATGGACGTTCCGCCGCAGGACGTCATCACCAAGGACAACGTCTCCATAAAGGTGAACGCGGTCGTCTACTTCCGGGTGATGGACCCGAGCAAGGCGATCACCGAGGTCGAGGACTACATGTTCGCGACCAGCCAGCTCGCCCAGACGACGCTGCGCAGCATTCTGGGGCAGGCCGAACTCGACGACCTCCTGGCGAGCCGGGACAAGATAAACTCGGAGCTGCAGCAGATTCTCGACAAGCAGACCGATCCCTGGGGCATAAAGGTGTCGACGGTCGAGGTCAAGCACGTCGACCTGCCCGAGGAGATGCAGCGCGCCATGGCGCGCCAGGCCGAGGCCGAGCGCGAGAGGCGCGCCAAGATCATCAAGGCGCTGGGCGAGCTCCAGGCTTCGGAGAAGCTCTCGCAGGCGGCCGAGGTCATCGGCAAGTTCCCCGTTGCGATCCAGCTCCGCTACCTGCAGACGCTTTCCGAGATAGCGACCGAGAGCAATTCGACGACGCTCTTTCCGATGCCCATCGATCTCCTGGCCCCGTTCGTGCAGAGAGCGAAGCCCTAGTGGCCGAGGGCGGACTGGAAAGAGGGGCCCGGCCGGTCGAGGCCGGCAGGCTGCGGGCGTTGCCGCCCTACCTGTTCGAGGAACTGGCGCGGCTCAGGGACGAGAAGGCGGCGGCGGGAGTCCAAGTCGCCGACCTCTCCATAGGCGATCCCGACCTCGGCGCGCCGCCGGCGGCCGTCGAGGCGCTGAGGAAGTACGCAGGCGACAAACGGCTCCACCGCTATACACCCGCCTGGGCCGTCGAGGAGTTCAAGCGTGCGGCCGCGGCCTACATGCGGGGCAGATACGGCGTCGACCTCGACCCCGGCGTCGAGATCACGCCCGTCATCGGCACGAAGGAGGGCATCGCCAACCTGTCGCTCGCCCTCGTCGACCCCGGCGCGCTCGCGCTGGTGCCCGATCCCGGCTATCCGGTGTATGCGCGCAGCGTGGGCTTCGCCGGCGGCAGGGTGAGATTCATGTCTCTCGATCAGAGTCGGGACTTCCTGCCGGACCTCGACGCCTTCGCCGGCGAGCGCCCGCGGCTCATGTTCCTGAACTACCCCAACAACCCGACCTCGGCGGTCGCCGGCCGGCGGTTCTACGCCCGGGCCGTCGAATTCGGGCTCGAGACGGGCGCATGCATCGTGAGCGACGCCGCGTACAACGAGATCACGTTCGACGGGTACGCCTCGCCGAGTATTCTGCAGGTGGAGGGGGCGATGGAGGTCGCCGTCGAGTTCCACTCCTTCTCCAAGACCTACGGCGTTCCCGGCTGGAGAGTCGGCTTCGCCGCGGGCCGGCGCGACGCCATATGCGCCCTCAAGACGATCAAGTCCAACATAGACTCGGGCGTCCCGGGCATGATACTTCTCGCTGCGAGGGACATGCTCGAGGGGGCCGCAGGCCACATCGCGGAGAGTCTCGGCGAATACGCCGCCCGCAGGGCTCTGCTCAGGGCCGCCCTCGACCGTGCCGGCATCGCCTGGCATGAGTCGCCCGCGACTCTCTACCTGTGGGCCCGGGTGCCCGGAGGCATGAAATCCATGGACTTCGCCAGGCTGCTGCTCGACCGCGCGGGCGTCATGGTCGCCCCCGGCGTCGGTTTCGGCGCGGGCGGCGAGGGCTATTTCAGGCTGTCGATAACTTGCCCGCGCGACGACATTGCTGCGGCCGGGCAGCGGCTCGAGGAGGTAAGCACGGCTTGGAAGACTTGAACCGGCTCGACAGGATAAGCATACACGGCATCAATGTGCTCGGACATCACGGGGTCGAGGAGGCGGAGCGGAAGGTCGGCCACAGGCTGGTGATCGACGTCGACCTGTTCCTCGACCTCGCACCGGCGGCCAGGGACGACGACATCAGGCGGACCGTGAACTACGAGGCCGTCTGTAACCTCGTCGAAGAGATCACCGCCGAAGAGGAGTTCCTGCTCATAGAGAGCCTCGCCGACGAGATCGCCGCGAAGGTGCTCGAGCGTTTCGCTCCCGAGGCGGTGACGGTCATGGTGAAGAAGTTCAACCTCCCGATCGCGACGGGCGTCCACTCGGTCGGCGTCGAGGTGACGAGATACTTGAGGAAATAGAATTGGCGAGATGCTATCTTGGACTGGGGAGCAATCTCGGCGACCGCGCGGGGGCGGTGCTCCGGGCCGCGGCTCTCTTGGCCGCCGGCGGTGACATCGTCGTCGAGAGGATGTCGAGTCTCTATGTGACGAGGCCGTGGGGCCGCCGCGGGCAGCCCGACTTCGTGAACGCCGTCGCCCAGGTCGAGACGGACATCGGGCCGCGGGCCCTGCTTGCGAGAGCCAAGCAGGTCGAGGCCGGGATGGGACGCACGGGGCGGGAGAGATGGGGGCCGCGGGAGATCGACATCGATGTCCTGCTCTACGGACAAGAGGTCATGAAGAGCGGCGACCTCTGCATCCCGCACCCGGGGATGGAGGAGCGAGCCTTCGTGCTCGTACCGCTTCTCGAGCTGGCGCCCGACCTGGTGCACCCGGTGACGGGAAGGAGGTTTGCGGAGAGCCTCAGGGACCTCGAGAGCCGCGGAGAGGTTTCATGGGAGAAGCTAACTACATAGCGATCGAAGGTGTGATCGGCGTCGGCAAGACCACCCTCGCCCGCATTCTCAGCGAGCGGCTCGGGGCCCGGCAGCATCTCGAGGAGGTGGAAGAGAATCCGTTCCTTGAGAAGTTCTACGCCGACATGAGGGGCTACGCTTTCCAGACGCAGATATTCTTCCTCTTGTCGAGATACAGGCAGCAGACGGACCTGGCGCAGGCGAGCCTCTTCACGCGGAAAGTGGTCAGCGATTACATATTCGCCAAGGACAGGATATTCGCGCACATAAACCTCAACGACGACGAGCTGGCGCTCTATCAGCGCCTGGCGGACATACTCGAGAAGAGCATCGTGCGGCCCGATGTCGTCGTCTACCTGCAGGCCGGGACGGACATGCTGATGGAGCGTATCCACAGGCGCGGCCGGTCCTATGAGAAGACCATGCCGCGGGAGTACATAGAGACCCTCAACGAGGCGTACAACTACTTCTTCTTCCACTACGAGGACACCCCGCTCATAATCGTCCAGGCCGAGTCCGTCGATTTCGTCAACGACCCGGCGCATGTCGACAAGCTCATCGAGCTGATCGATTCGAACCCCGGGGGCACGGTGCTCTACGGCGGGGGAGGTGATTAGCGTCGAAAGGAAGAAGGTCACGGTAGCCGGCTTCATGAAGAAGAAGGGCGGCAGGATAGCGATGCTGTCCGTGTACGAGTACATCACCGCCGTGCTGGCGGACAGGGCGGGCGTCGACGCCGTCCTCGTCGGCGACTCGCTGGGGATGACCATGCTCGGCTACGGGACGACCCTCCCGGTGACGATGGAGGAGATGCTCTGCCACGTGAAGGCCGCCGCGAGGGCGAAAACGAGTGCGCTCCTCATCGCGGACATGCCGTTCATGTCTTTCCAGGTCTCGCCCGAAGAGGCCGTGAGGAACGCCGGGCGGATGCTCAAGGAGGGGGGCGCCGAGGCGGTCAAGATAGAGGGTGGGTCGTGCATGGCCAAGACCGTCGAGGCACTGGCCGCGGCGAAGATCCCCGTCATGGGGCATATCGGCCTCACGCCGCAGGCCGTGCACAAATTCGGCGGGTACAAGGTGCAGGGCAGGACGGCCGAGGCGGCGAAGGCGCTGGTCGAGGACGCGCGATGCCTCGAGAGCGCGGGCTGCTTCGCCGTCGTGCTCGAGGGGATCCCCTACGAGGTGGCCCGGGAGATCACGGAGTCGGTCTCCATACCCACCATCGGCATCGGCGCCGGGCCGCATTGCGACGGCCAGGTGCTCGTCGGCCATGATGTGCTGGGGCTCGTCGAGGGCCGCACGCCGAGATTCGTCAGGCGCTACGCCGACCTGAAGGCGGCCGTGCTCGAAGCCTTCACCCGCTACGTCGACGATGTCAGGAAGGGCGATTTCCCCGGTCTGGAGGAAAGCTACGGGAATGCTCAGGACGATAAGGACTGAAGAGGACGCGAGGAAGGCCGTGGCCCGCGCCAGGAAGCGCGGCAAGCGGGTGGGCCTCGTTCCGACGATGGGCTATCTCCACGACGGGCATCTCGCCCTCGTCCGCGAAGCGAGGAAGACCTGCGATTACGTCGTCGTGAGCGTCTTCGTCAATCCGAGGCAATTCGGGCCCGAGGAAGATTTCGAGCGCTACCCGCGCGACCTCCGGAGGGACAAGAGGCTTCTCGCAAAGGAGGGCTGCGACCTCGTCTTCGCCCCCGCGGCGAAGGACATCTACCCGCGGGGCTTCATGACGACGGTGGGTGTCGGCGGGCTCCGCGACATCATGTGCGGGCGCGTCAGGGAGGGCCATTTCGACGGCGTATGCCTCGTCGTTCTGAAGCTCATCAATATCATACGCCCCGACGTGGCCTTCTTCGGGGAGAAGGATTACCAGCAGCTCGTCATAATCCGCAGGATGGTCGATGATCTCAGCGTCGGCGTAGACATAGTGGGCGTCCCCACGGTGAGGGACAAGGACGGCCTCGCCCTGAGTTCGAGAAACGCCTATCTCGACCCTGAGGAGCGACGACGCGCGACGGCGCTCTTCAGGTCGCTCGAGCTGGGGAGACTCTTGATAACCGGCGGCGAGCGACGCGCCGAGGAGGTGCGGCGCAGGATGGTCTCGGCCTTGATAGAGGGGGGCGTAGACAGGATCGAGTACGTGGCGATAGTAGATCCCGACACCCTGGAGGAAGTGCGGCACATCCGGTCCGATGTCAGGATCGCCGTGGCCGCCTGGGTCGGCGACACCCGCCTCATCGACAACGTGCCGGTCGAGGTGCGGGCGCGGCGCAGAAGGCGCCGGGTCAAGGGGCGCACCGCCGCGGTGATCATGGCGGCGGGCGAGGGCAAGCGCATGAAGTCGGGTCTGCCCAAGGTGCTTCACACCATGGGCGGCAGGCCCCTGGTGCGGTGGGTGGTGGCGGCCGCCAGGCAGGCCGGCGTCGGGGAGATAATCGCCGTGACGGGGCATGGCGGCGACATGGTGAGACCGGTCCTCGAGAGGCTCGGGGTGGAGACCGTCGTCCAGGACGTGCAGAGGGGAACGGGGCACGCCGTGCTGCAGGCCTATCCGCTCCTCAAGGGCTTCTCGGGCGATGTTCTCGTCTTGTCGGGGGATGTCCCGCTCGTGAGGGCCTCGACCCTCCGGAAGCTCCTTTCCGACCACAGAAGACACTCCAACGCGGTGACCTTCGCCACGGCCGTCGTGCCCGATGCGACCGGTTACGGGAGGATCGTGAGGGCCCGCGACGGCTCTTTCGAGGAGATCGTCGAAGAGAAGGACGCCGACGCGAAGACACGCCGCATAAAAGAGATCAACGGCGGCATCTACTGCTTCAAGGCCGGGACGATGTTCGACGCGCTGCTCATGCTGACGTCCGGCAACGCCCAGATGGAGTACTATCTCACCGACACCCTCGGCATCATAAGGTCGAGGGGCGGCAGGGTGGAGGCCCATTTGATCGACGACTACACCGAGGTGCTCGGAGTCAACACCAGGAAGGATCTCAGGACCGTGGCGGCGGTATATGCGAGGAGAAGGCGGGATGAAGATAATAAGCGCGGGGTGGCGAATGGAGTACATAGAAAGAGGAAACGCTGAGGGCTGCATCTTCTGCAACAAGCCGGCGGCGGGCGATGACGGCAAGAACTTCATAGTGAGGCGCGGCAAGACGGCTTTCGTCATGATGAACGCGTACCCCTACACCACGGGGCACCTGATGATAGCGCCCTACCGCCACACGGGCAGCCTCTGTGACCTCGCCGAAGACGAGACCGCCGAGCTCATGAAACTGGTGGGCTGGAGCGAGCTCCTGCTCCGAAAGGCCGTGGGAGCCCACGGTTTCAACATCGGGATGAACATCGGCAAGTGCGCGGGAGCCGGCTTCCCCGATCATGTCCATCTCCACGTGGTGCCGCGATGGGAGGGGGACACCAACTTCATGCCCGTGATCTCCGAGACCCGGGTGCTGCCCGATACGCTGGAGAGCGTGTACGGCAAACTGATGAAGGCCGCGGAAGGCCTGGGGGAAACCTGTGCGTGATGGTCCCGGCGATCAAACTCGTCCTCTTGACAGGCGCGATCCTCGCGGCGTTGCTGATCGCGGGCAGCGTCTTCTTCGCGGAGCGGCCGGACAGCCCCAACGAGGCGGTCATAGTCGTGGAGGTGAGAAACGGATGCGGCTCGAAGGGGCTCGGGGACAGGGTCGCCCGGCACTTGAGGGAGCGTGGGTTCGATGTCATAATGGTCGGGAACGCCGAAGACTTCGAGTTCGCCG
>JALGWA010000475.1 GCA_025774425.1 bacterium | reverse complement strand
GCCTGCTCAAGATCGGCGACGATCCCAACGCGTTCGTCGGCTCGATCTGGACGCAGTACAACAACCTGAGTTTCCTGGGGCTCTACCGCAACTACTCGCTCGGCTTCGACAATCCCTATTCCAGGGGCTTTTCCAACTACGAACGTTACCGCGGCACCATACTCGAGGACTTCTGGTACCTCAAGGATCCCCTCTATGGAATGCTCGCGGTCAACGCGGTGGGACCGCAGGCGGAGCGCGGTTTCTTCATCTACACGCGTTACAGGCTGACCACGGACCTGATAACCGGCCTCGAGTACGACCGCTGGACGCGCGTCGCCGACGGCGCCGACTACAGCCGTTTCGTCGGGAGGCTGGAATGGAGATTCCTGCATCCTTTCAGGCTGCGCATACGCCAGCAGTGGCAGGGCCGCCTCGCCGCCGACGACCTGGCGCCGATGAGGTACCATCTCGACGAGACACGCGTCGAACTCCAGATGCGCCTTTCGAACTACGACATGGTCGCGTTCATGTACATACGGGGCGGGACCGAGTGGCCCCCGAGGCCGCGTCTCGTGGGAGACCCGGAGGCGGACGGCGACCATCCGGTGTCGGGCCAGGCCTACCTGCTCAACAACGCCCTGATAGTGCATACCGTTCACAACTTCAACGACAAGTTCAACATGAGCTTGGGTGCGATGGCCTATGACGGCTTCGTATGGTACTTCGAAGAGAGCGAGTTCATGCCCATCGAAGGGAAGAACTCGCTCAAGCTGTGGGTGAACTTCCAGGACAGGATCTCGGACAGGCTCTGGCTCGAGGTCAAGGCGGCCTGGGACAGGGCGGCGCCTGTAACGAACACCGACATAAGGGAATACAACCGGCCCTACGGCGATCCGATAGACTATGACTTCCTCGTCACGAAGGGCAGCTATTTCAGAGTACAGCTCGACTACATCTGGTAGCAGGGGGTAAGCGTAATGAGCCGAGGCGTACCGCTCGGTATTCTCCTCGCGCTGGTGACGGCGGCGGCGGCGGGAGGGTACACGTTTCTCGATCTTGGGGTGGGGGGCCGGGTCTATCCCGGCTCGGCGCGGGGTTCAGGCATGGCCGAGACGGGATGGTTGAGCGAGGAGAACTCCTTCGCGACGATGCTCAACCCGGCGACTCTCGCAATGATCGCCGGCCCCGACGTCACCGTAGCCTACCACGTGCAGGAAACCAGGTCCTTCCCCGCGTATGACAGTTTCGACGCGCTCCTCGGCTACAATACGTACGCCGTCAACAAGAACTACTACCAGAATGCCGCCGTCGGTTTCGCCACGGGTGTCGTCCCCCGCGCCCTCGGGCTGTCCTTCGGCGTGATGTACTCGCCCGTGTACGATTTCAACTACGACTACGAGGAGGAGATAAGGGACCGGAGCACTTCGTCCCAGCCGCAGGACGAGCTCATAGCCAGGGCCTACATACTGGGGGAGGGCACGCTCAAGGCGATAAGCTTCGGAGTCGCCAGGCTCCTGGCCGAGGAGGCCAGTGTAGGCGTCAGCCTGGACTATGTCTTCGGCGGTTACGACCTGACTGCCAGGGTGGACTGGGCCGACGGCAGCCCCGGAACCGAAGACGCCATTTCAGCGTCTAATCTGGATGGAGTGAGGCTCAGGGTGGCCGGCAGGATCGAGGCCGGCCGGCGGTGGGAGGTCGGCTTCGAGGCGACCACGAGGTGCAACATGAGGGGGGATTTCTCGGCGACGACGGCGAACGATCTCTTGTGGTTCCTGCCGCTCCCGGAGACCGGGGACACGACGCTGGCCTGGAAGGACGTCGAGGTGTCGTACCCGGCTTCGTTCGGCATAGGAGTGAGATTCCACCCCAGGAACGAGCTCGTGGGGCTTTTCGAGATCGGCATGAAGTATGTCGGCTGGAGCGCCTACGGCGGCGATTTCTACGGCGATTTCGCCCTGGATAACGTCATGTCCTGGCACGCGGGCGTCGAGCATGTCTTCTACAGCGGAATGCCCTTGAGATTCGGTTTGGCTTACAGCCCGTCGCCCAAGGACAAAGACATAAGGGAGGTCGCGTTCACCTTCGGCAGCGGCTTCGCCACCCACGGGTGGACCGTCGACTTCTCGGGGAGGATCGGCTGGAACGACTACCGGTATCCCGACATCTTCGACGACGAGATGTTCGGCGCGCCCCACTCGGGTGACGGGCTGCGCTGGAGGGACGAGGTCGCAGAGACATCGTTCAGCGGCAGGTTGAGCTTCATGAGGAGGTTCTAGGCGAGCATGACGGGGGGTGGGTAACATGGGAAGGACATTGCTGCTCGTTTCGCTCGCCGCGGCCGTTGCGTGCGTCCCGGTGACGGTGGGCGGCGGCGAGCCGATAC
>JALGWA010000056.1 GCA_025774425.1 bacterium | reverse complement strand
AAGGCGACATAGTCAAGGGGCGCGTCGTGAAGGTCTCCGAGAGCGAAGTGCTCGTCGATGTCGGCTTCAAGTCGGAGGGGGTGATCCCGCTCTCGGAGTTCGGCGACAGTCCGACGGTGTGCGTCGGCGACGACGTGGACGTCTATCTCGAGAAGATGGAGAACCAGGACGGCCTGATCGTGCTGTCGAAGCAGAGGGCGGACTTCCTCAGGGTCTGGGGAACGATCAAGGACGCCTACGACAACTCCAAGGTCGTCGAGGGCAAGCTGATGAGGAGGATCAAGGGCGGCGCCGTCGTCGACCTGTTCGGGGTCGAGGCGTTCCTGCCGGGCTCCCAGGTCGGGATCAGGCAGATCCAGAACCTCGATGATCTCATCGGCGAGATGATCAGGGTGAAGGTGATCAAGATAAACAAGCGCAGGCGCAATGTCGTCGTCTCGAGACGGGTCGTGCTCGAGGAGGAGAGAGAGAAGATGAAAGTCGCCCTCCTCGCCGAGCTGGAGAAGGGGCAGACGCGCGAAGGCATCGTCAAGAACATCACCGACTTCGGCGCGTTCATCGACCTCGGCGGCATCGACGGCCTGCTGCACATAACCGATCTCGCGTGGGGCAGGGTCAGCCATCCTTCGGAGATGGTCGCCATCGGCGACAAGGTCAAGGTGATGGTGCTCGACTTCGACAAGGAGCGCGAGCGGATCTCGCTCGGCCTCAAGCAGCTGACCCCGTACCCGTGGGAGAACATCGAGGAGAAGTACCCGGTCGGCGACAAGGTCAGGGGCAAGGTCGTCAGCATCACCGACTACGGGGCTTTCGTCGAGCTGGAGAAGGGCGTCGAGGGACTGATTCACAAGTCGGAGATGTCCTGGACCAAGCATGTCAAGCACCCGTCGAAGGTTGTCGCCATAGGCGACATGATCGAGGCCGTCGTGCTCAAGATAGACAAGGAGCACGAGAAGATATCCCTCGGTCTCAAGCAGATCGAGCCGGACCCGTGGGAAACCCTCGAGGAGAGGTACCCGGTCGGCAGCAGAATCGTCGGCAAGGTCAGGAACCTCACCAACTTCGGCGCCTTCGTCGAGATCGAGTCGGGTATCGAGGGCCTGGTGCACATCTCGGACATGTCCTGGACCAAGAGGATCAGGCATCCCAGTGAGATTCTCAAGAAGGGGGACAAGGTCGACGTCGTCGTGCTCGGCGTGGACAAAGACAACCGGAAGATCTCGCTGGGTCTCAAGCAGATCGAAGAGAATCCCTGGACCAAGCTGATGGAGACCTACGCCGCCGGCACCGTGACCAGGGGCACGATCACCAAGGTCCATGACAGAGGCGTCGTCGTCGAGCTCGAGGAGGATGTCGAGGGGTTCGTGCCTCTCTCGCACCTCGGCCAGGACGGCATCTCGCGGCCGTCGGAGGTCTTCAAGCCGGGGGACGAACTGCCTCTCAGGGTAATCAAGATAGATCCCGACGCGCGCAAGATACTGCTTTCGGTCAAGGAGTACCTGGACGGCCAGGAGCGCGACGAGATCGAGGAATACATGAAGAAGTACGGTCCGAGGAAGATAACCGTGGGTGACCATGTCACCGTGAAGGAAGAGGGGGTGGCGGAAGAGCCGGCCGCTTCGGAAGCGGCGGGCGAGGCCCGGGCCGAGGAGGCGGCAGCGGCTGCATCCCAGGAGGCCGAAGCCCCGGAGGCGGAGACTCGGCCCGTGGACGAGACCCCGGCGGAGCCCGATAAGGCGCAGGCGGGAACGGACGAGCCGGGAGACGACACGGGCGAGGGGGCCCCGCCGGCCGGTGCAGACGCAGAGGAAGGGACGGCCGCCGGGGAGGACGAGGGCGAGCGTGCTTCCTAGCGGGCGTTTTCGCTTGACAGGGCCCCGTCGGCCGTCGTATTGATTGAAACGGCAGGTTTAATCATTTGCAGACATTAAAGTTAGAGGCGTGGGCGATTAGCTCAGTTGGTCAGAGTGCCTGCTCGACAAGCAGGAAGTCACTGGTTCAAGTCCAGTATCGCCCACCATTTTCATTATGGCACTAGTCTATGACCTCAAAGCCGGCACCGATCTCAGGGAGCGGGCGCGTGCGGTCGAGAGAGAAACGCAAAGGCTCCTCATCGCCGCCCGCGTCGGAACCGAGGTGATCGGCCTTTCGACCGTGCTGCAGGAGGACGCGAGCGTCGAGTTCCTGACGTTCGACTCCGAGGAGGCCCGCGAAGTCTACCGCCACACGGCGTCGCATGTCATGGCCCAGGCGGTCAAGCGTCTCTTCCCGCAGGCGAGACTCGGCATCGGGCCGGCCATCATGGACGGCTTCTATTACGACTTCGATCTCCCGCATCACCTGACCGAGGAGGACCTCCCGCGCATCGAGGAGGAGATGAAGAAGATCGTGGCCGAGGACATCCCGATCGAGAGGGTCGAAGTCCCGAGGGCCGAGGCCGTCGATGTCTTCTCTCAGGCGGGTGAGCGCTTCAAGGTCGAGCTCCTCGAGGAGTTGACGGACGAGACGGTGAGCATTTACAGGCAGGCCGAGTTCAGCGACCTCTGCCGGGGCCCCCATCTTCCGACGACGGGTCGGCTCAAGTCGTTCAAGCTGACGAGCGTGGCCGGCGCCTACTGGAGGGGCGACGAGAGGCGGCCGATGCTGCAGCGGATCTACGGGACTGCCTTCGAGGACGAGGCGCAGCTGGAGGACTATCTGGGGAGACTCGAAGAGGCGAAGAAGCGGGACCACCGCCGGCTGGGGATCGATCTCGATCTCTACTCGATTCGCGAAGAGGCCGGGGCGGGGCTCGTGTACTGGCATGCCAACGGCTCGCTCATACGGAAGCTGATCGAGAGGTTCTGGGAGGACGAACACGTCAAGAGGGGTTATCGCCTGCTGTACACGCCCCACATAGCAAGGGCCGGCCTCTGGAAGGCCTCCGGCCACTTCGACTACTACAGAGAAAACATGTACGTGCTCAAGGTCGACGACGAAGACTACGTGTTGAAACCCATGAACTGCGTCGGCCACATCCTGGTGTACAAATCGCGTAAAAGGAGTTACAGGGACCTGCCGATAAGATACGCGGAGATGGGGACGGTCTACAGGAGGGAGAGGTCGGGGACGCTGCACGGTCTGATGAGGGTGAGGGGTTTCACGCAGGACGACGCCCATATATTCTGTACGCGCGAGCAGATCGTGGACGAGGTCATCGGCGTCATCGACCTCTACGAGTACCTGCTCTCGGCCCTCGGTTTCAAGGACTACCAGGTGGACTTGAGCGTCCGTGACCCTGCGCGGCCGCAGGACTACGCCGGTTCGCCGCGCGACTGGGAGGAGGCGGAACGGGCGCTCGCGGGGGCGCTCGAGCGCAAGGGCATCGACTACCGCGTCGCGAAGGGGGAGGCCGTCTTCTACGGCCCCAACCTCCCCGGCCGGCTCGGCGTGGAGTACGTCGGCGAGGACGGCCGCCCGCACAACGTCGTCATGATTCACAGAACCGTCCTCGGGGGCATCGAACGCTTCTTCGGCGTGCTGATCGAGCATTACGGCGGCGCTTTCCCGTTGTGGCTGTCCCCCGTGCAGGTTTCGGTCCTCCCGGTCAAGGAAGAGGTCGAGCAATACGCCGGCGACGTGTGCAATGCCCTCGCCGCCGGCGGGGTGCGGGCGGAGACGACTTCATCGCAGCAGAAGCTGGGCTACAGGATCAGACAGAAAACCATGGAGAAGATTCCATACATCCTCGTTGTCGGAGAACGGGAGAGGGCCTCCCGAACCGTCGCCGTGCGCAAGAGGGGCGGGACGGACAAGGGGGCCGTGCCGCTCGAGGAATTCGTCGGAATGGTCAAGAGCGAGATCGAAGCTCGCTCGTTGGACTAGGAGGTGGGCAAGATCAAAAGGGCCGTGAGCAGGAGTACGAGAAAAGAAGCGAGGATCAATGAGAGGATAAGGGTTCCTCAGGTGAGGCTCGTCGACGAGACGGGCCAGGTGCTCGGCGTCATGAGCACCAGGGACGCGCTGGAGACGGCCAGGGACCGGGGATACGACCTCGTCATGGTCTCTCCCAACGCGAGCCCGCCCGTGTGCCGCATAATGGACTACGGGAAGTACAAGTACGAGCAGAGCAAGAAGGCCCGGAAGGCGAAGAAGAAGCAGCACGTCGTTCATGTCAAGGAAGTGAAGATGCGCCCGGGCATCGAGCAGCACGACTACGAATTCAAGATGAACCACGCCCGCAGGTTTCTCGAGCACAACGACAAGGTCAAGTTTTCCTTGATATTCAGGGGCAGGGAAGTTACCCATCTCGATATAGGTCAGCGGGTGATGGAGCGGGTAGCCAAGGACCTCGAGGAGATCGCCAACGTCGAGGTCAGGCCCAAGCGGGAGGGCCACGCCCTCATAATGATAGTCGCGCCCAAGCCCGGCTTCGTGAAGAAGCCCGGCGAGAAGGCGAAGGAGGCGGGGGGAGAGGAAGATGCCGAGAACTAAGAGCTCCGTCCAGTCGAGGCGGAGGAGAAAGAAGGTTCTGAAGGCCGCGAAAGGCTATGTCGGCTCGAAGCACAGACTCTACAGGACGGCGCTCGAGAGCGTGCGGCGGGCCCTCGCATACGCGTATCGCGACAGAAGGACCAAGAAGAGGGACATGCGTTCCCTGTGGATAGTGAGAATAAACGCAGCGGCCAGGATGAACGGCATCGGTTACGGGAGGCTGATGGACGGCCTCAGGAAAGCCGGCGTCGCAATCGACAGGAAGATCCTCGCCGACCTTGCGGTGAACGACGAAGCGGCGTTCAAGGAAGTGGTGCAGACCGCAAAGGGGGCGCTTGAAAAGGCCTATGGATCCCAGTGAGGAGGCAAGGCGCCTAGAGAGCGACGCAAAGGAGGAAATCCTTTCCGCGAAGAGCCTCGAAGACCTCGAGGCCGTCCGCGTCAAGTACCTCGGTCGCAAGGGCCTGCTGACTGGGCTCCTCCGGAAACTGGGCGAGGCGGGCCCCGACGAGAGAAGGGAACTCGGCCGCTTCCTCAACGCGGCCAAGAGCGCCCTGTCGGCCGAGATCGACGCGCGCAAGGCCGCCCTCAAGGCTGCGCGCGACGAGGCCAGCCTTCACGAAGAGTCCGTAGACATAACCCTGCCCGGCAGAGCCCGTGAGATCGGCAGCCGCCACCCTACGATCAAGATGATGCGGGAGATCATGGAGGTGTTCCTCGGGATGGGCTTCACCTCGATCGAGGGGCCCGAGATCGAGACCGAGTACAACAACTTCGACGCCCTCAATACGCCCGAGTGGCATCCGTCCCGGGATGAGCACGACTCCTTCTACGTCGCCGACGGCCTGGTCTTGCGAACGCATACCTCACCGGCCCAGATTCGCGTCATGAAGTCCCAGCCGGCGCCGGTCAGGGTGATAGTGCCCGGCAGATGCCACCGCCGGGACACCCCGGACGCGTCGCATGTCATCAGCTTCTACCAGGTCGAAGGACTGTACGTGGACTACGAGGTCAGCATGGCGGATCTCAAGGGGACGCTGGCGGCATTCGCACGCGAGATCTTCGGGACGGAGACGCGTGTCAGGTTCAGGCCGCATTTCTTCCCCTTCACCGAGCCGAGCGCCGAGCTGGACATCTCCTGCCTCGTCTGCGGCGGCAAGGGGTGCAGGTTGTGCAAGAACTCCGGATGGGTCGAAGTGCTGGGCTGCGGCATGGTCCATCCCAATGTGTTCAGGCACGCCGGCTATGACCCGAGGAGCGTGACCGGCTTCGCCTTCGGCATGGGGGTCGAGAGACTGGCGTTGCTCAAGTACGGCATAGAGAACATGAGGGTTCTCTACGACAATGACCTGAGATTCCTGAAGCAGTTTCAGGGAATGCATGCATAAGGAAGAGAGATGAGAGTTCCGTTCCGGTGGCTGCAGGACTTCGTGAAGATCGACGTCGCCCCGGAGGAGCTCTGCGCCCAGCTCATCATGCTGGGTTTCGGCGACGCCGAGGTGCTTCCCAACGAGTGGGAGATGCTGGACTCGTTCGTCGCCGGGCGGGTGACCGCCGTCGAGCCGCATCCGTCGGCGCCCGACTTGAAGGTCGTGCGCGTCAACCTCGGCTTCGCGCAGCATACGTCGGTCTGCGGCGCGCCGAACGTCGAGAAAGGGCGGATCTATGCAGTCGCGCTTCCGGGCGCCAGGCTGCCGAGCGGCGACCTGGTGGAGCAGGCGGAGATCTCGGGCGTACCGTCCGAGTGTATCCTCTGTTCGGGATGGGAGGCATGGATCGACGATTCGAGGGAGGAGCTGATGGCCCTCGACGACAACGCCGCCCCGGGGAGCAACCTTATTGAAGTCCTCGGGCTCGACGAGCCCGTGATCGAGATCGAGGTGACACCCAACCGGCCGGACTGCCTCGGCCTGATCGGCATAGCGAGGGAGCTGGCCGCCGTCTACGGCAAGGAACTCCTCATCCCCGAGCCATCTCTCGCCGCCGAGACTTCCGAGCACACGGGTGCGGCCAGGGTCGAAGTGGAGGATGTCGAGGGATGCCCGCGGTACGGAGCCCTCGTGTGCGACAGGGTAGAGGTCAGGCGCTCGGCGGCGCAGGTCCGGGCCAGGCTCCGCCTCGCCGGCCTGCGGCCGATCAACAATGTCGTCGACGCGACCAACATCGTGCTCTTCGAGACGGGCCATCCCCTGCACGCCTTCGACCTCGCCAGGATCGAAGGGCAGACGGTCGTCGTGCGCCGGGGCAGGACTGGCGAGAAGATCAAGGCGATCGACGGCAATGAATACGAACTCGACCAGGACGATGTGGTCATCGCGGACCTCGAGAAACCGATCGCCATAGCCGGCATCATCGGCGGCGAGAACTCCGAGGTCGATTTCTCGACCACGCAGATCCTCCTCGAGGGGGCTTTCTTCAACCACGCCCGCATCCGTCGCACGTCGAAGCGGCTCGGGATCTCGACGGAGGCCTCGTACCGCTTCGAGCGCGGCGTCGATGTCGGGGCGGTGCTCTACGTGCTCGCGAGGGCGGCCTCCCTGATACGCAGTACGAGCAGATGCCCGTTCCACGCGGGGAGGATCGACATCTACCCCGAGCCCCGGCCGCCCCGCCGCATTTTCGCCGATCCCAAGCGCATCAACCGCCTCCTCGGCACCTCCATTCCCGAGCAGGAGATGTGCGACTATCTGGAGAGGTTGGGCTTCCTGGTAAGCCCGGGCAAGGAGCTGGAGATCGTCGTCCCCACGCGCAGGATCGACGTCGAGGGAGAGGCGGATATCGCCGAGGAAATCCTGAGGCTCTACGGTTACGACAGGGTCAGCGAGCAGGCCAAGGCCTCGACTCGCTGCTACGGCAGGAGAGACGGGAGCCTGTTCAGCATAGGCCGCATCGAGGAGGCCCTCATCGGCATGGGAATCACGCAGGTTCTCACCGATACCATGGTCGGTCCGACCAGCCTGGACCGCTTCAGGATCGGCCGGAGGGGCGCCGTGCGGGTGCGGAATCCGCTTGGCGTCGAGACGTCGTTCCTGAGGCCGAGCATGACGCCCGGAATCGTCGAGGTGATGGCGCGCAATCTCAACAGGGGGAGCGAACGCGTGGCCGTTTTCGAGATAGGCAAGGTATTCGCGGCCGGGGAAGAGGGCTTCCGCGAGAGATACGCGCTCGCCGTCGGCTTGTGCGGCCTGGACCGGCCCCGGTCGTGGCACTCGAAGCCCAGGGAGGTCGATTTCTTCGACGTCGAGGGCGTCGTGGAGAGCCTGACGCGCTTGCTGGGCGTGCGCGTCGTCTTCGGGACGGACGGCCCGGCCGGCCTCCATCCCGGGCGCAGGGCGACCGTCATGCTGCCGGGCGCCGGCGGCGAGGCCGCGATAGGCCACCTGGGGGAGGTGCTGCCGGCCATAGTCGAGGCCATGGACATCGCGCACAAGGTGTTCGTGGCCGAGGTGGACCTGGACGCCCTCATGGAGCGCATTCCCGAGGGGCTCCGGTACGAAAAGACGCCCAGGTTTCCCGGTCTCAAGCGGGACCTCGCGGTCATCGTGCCGAGGAGCGTCAGGGAGGCCGATGTCAGGCGGATAATAGCCCCGGAGGGGGCGCCCCTGCTCGGGAGCCTCGAGTTGTTCGATGTCTACACGGGCGAGCGCATCCCCGAGGGGACGGTGAGCCTCGCATACCGACTGGTGTTCCAGAGCGACGAGAGAACGCTCCATGAGGACGAGGTGAACGACCTGCAGAAAAAGATCGAACTTGGTGTTGCAAAGCGGCTGGGGGGCAGGTTAAGATCGAGTTGATGTGAACGGCGAGACCGTGGAGGGTGCCCCGATGCAACTGGGTGAACTCGAAGCTGTTACGAAGAAGGTCGAAGATATCGTCGACAAGTACATAAGCACCAAGAAGAGGATTGATGACCTTGTTTTGAGGAATAAGGAGCTCGAACGGAAGGTCGCTTCGCTCGAGAAGGACCTCCGCAGGAGCGAGAAGGAGGTTGGAAACATAAACGAAGTCATGGCCAGGAACAAGGCCTATGAGAAGAATCACAGGATGTTGAAGTCAAGAGTAGCTTCCATGCTTGCGAAAGTCGACAGTTTGCAGTAGGAATAGGTGGGGTGGTCGGGACGGGTTATACAGTTCGGACGATTCGTATTCAGGCTCGGTGAGGAGGGTTCCTGGGTGCCCGAGGAAAAGGGCAGCACCAAGGTCGAGATATACGGACAGGAATACAGGATAAGCGGCGACGCCGACCCCGAGTATGTCGCGGAAATAGCGAGATACGTCGACGCCAAGATGAAGGAAGTCGCCAGGGGCACGGCGCTGGGGTCGCTTTCGAAGATCGCTATTCTCGGCGCCCTCAATATCGCTGAAGAGCTGTTCAAAGAGAGAGACGAGAAGAATCGAATCCTATCGGGGATCGAAGCAGCGACCTCGCGGATGAAGGAGAAGCTAGAGGAGATAACCCCTTGATTTATCTAGCATTATCTCTGTGAGGACCTGCTGACCTTCCGGACTATTCACCCCGCCCCAGGCCACGGTGTGCACCTGCTCTATGCGTGAACTCTGAACGCAAGTGAGGACAAGTGGTGGGAGGTGGCCATATATGATTGCACAGAGCTCGGTAGTCGAACTTCTACAACACCCGATCACGTCGCTGGTGGTGGGCGTGTTGATTTTCCTGCTCGGCTGGTACGCGCATAGGCGCACCAGCGAGAGCAAACTGATGAGCACGGAGAAGCTGGCGGAGAAGATCATCGCGGAGGCCAAGAAGGAGGCCGAGACCCACAAGCGCGAAGCGATGCTGGAGGCCAAGGACCAGTGGTACAAGGCCAAGGAGAACTTCGAGAGGGAGACCCAGGCCCGGAAGGCCGAGCTCGGCAGGCTGGAGAAGCGCTTCAGCGAGCGCGAGGCCAACCTGAACCGCAAGGTCGATATCCTCGACAAGAAGGAGGCCGACCTGAAGCGGCGCGAGCGCGAGGTCGGCAACAGGGAAAGGGAGTATGCCGAGAAGGAGCGTCAGCTCAAGAACCTCATCGAGGAAGAGAACAGGCGGCTCGAGCGCATCGCCGGCATGACGGCGGAAGAGGCCAAGCAGATCCTGATGAGGAATCTGGAAGCGGAGGCGAGGGCGGGCGCGGCTCAGCGCATCCGTCAGATCAAGGAAGAGGCCGAGCGCACAGCCGATCGGGAAGCCAAGGAGATACTGACGCTCGCCATCCAGAGATGCGCCGCCGACCACGTGGTCGAGTCCACCGTGTCGGTCGTCGACCTCCCCAACGAGGAGATGAAGGGCCGCATCATCGGACGCGAGGGCAGGAACATCAGGGCCTTCGAGATGGCGACGGGCATCGACGTCATCATCGACGACACACCCGAGGCCGTGATCCTGTCGGGTTTCGACCCGATCAGGCGGGAGATCGCAAGGGTCTCCCTCGAGCGTCTCGTCGCCGACGGCCGCATACATCCGGCGCGCATAGAGGAGATCGTTACCAAGGCCCAGACGGAGATGGAGGAGAAGATCCGCGAGGCCGGCGAGCAGGTCTCGCTCGATGTCGGTGTTCACGGGCTGCATCCGGAACTGATCAAGCTCCTCGGCAGGCTCAAGTACCGCACCAGCTACGGCCAGAACGTGCTGCAGCACTCGAAGGAAGTCGCCTTCCTCGCCGGCACGATGGCGTCTCAGCTCGGTTTCGATCCTTCCCTCGCCAGGCGGGCCGGCCTGCTCCATGACATAGGCAAGGCCGTCGATCATGAGGCGGAGGGGACGCATGTGGAGATCGGAACCGAACTGGCGCAACGCTACGGCGAGAACCCGGCGGTCCTGCATGCCATATCCTCGCATCACGGCGACGGCGTGACCGAGTCTCCCATATCCGTTCTCGTCCAGGCGGCCGATGCGCTGTCGAGCGCGCGGCCCGGTGCGAGGCGCGAGACGCTGGAGACCTACGTCAAGCGGCTCGAGAAGCTCGAGAAGATCGCCGACGGCTTCAGGGGAGTGACCAAGGCATACGCGATCCAGGCCTGGCG
>JALGWA010000055.1 GCA_025774425.1 bacterium | reverse complement strand
CGAGCGGCACTGGGAGGAAGTCTTCGAGTTCATAGCCGCCGGGCGGCCGGAGAAGCGGGGGCCGGCGATCGACCCGAAGGAAGGCGGTTACAAGCGGCCGAGGCCGGCGCCGGAGATATGTCCGGACGTCGGCATAGTGCTGCCCGTGCACAACCACCTCGAGGCGACGCGGAACTGCTGGGCGAGCATAAGGAAGAACACGGGCCTGCCCTATCAGCTCGTGCTCGTCGACAACGGCTCATCCGAAGATGTGGCCTACGAGGCCGACCAGAACAACATCGAGGTGATACGAAACGAAACCAACATGGGGTTCGCGTATGCGTGCAACCAGGGCATCAGGGCGACATTCGGCGACTACGTGGTCATCCTCAACAACGACACGATCGTGCCGCCCGGCTGGCTCGAGCGCCTCATGTGGCACATGGAAAGCGACGAGCGGGTCGGCATCGTCGGGCCGTCCACGAGCTTCGCCTCGACGGTACAGCAGATTCCCGTCTCCTACAAGAACGAGCGGGGCCTGTACGAATTCAGCGAAGAGGTCTACCGGAAGAACAGGCATGCGGGCGTGGATGTCGAGAAGGTCGTCGGCGTATGCATGCTGATCAGGCGTAAGGTGCTCGAGGAGATCGGGCTCTTCGACACCCGCTTCGGCATCGGAAACTTCGAGGACGACGACCTGTGTCTCAGGGCGAGGCTGGCCGGGTACAGGGTCGTGTGGGCCAAGGACACATTCGTCCACCACGAGGGAAGCAAGACGTTCCGGAGCATCGACATCGACTACGGCGATCTCATGGAGGAGAACCGCCGCAAGTTCACGGCCAAGTGGGCCCCCGTCGCCGAGTGCTTCGGTGACTGCCGGCCTGCGGAGCCCGTTTCGAGCGCCGGACCGACGGGGCCGGCCGTCGTCGTCATTGCGACCGAGGGCGGGAGCCGGCTTGCGGATACCATCGACAGCCTGAAGGCGGCCTCGCCGGGCCCGGTCTACGTCGCGGGCGTCGAGCCGGACGCGGAGTGGGGCGCCGAGGCCATAGCGCAGGGCGACGGACGCACGCCGGCGGGCGCCGTGCTGGACTTCGCGGGCGCCCACGCGGGCGAAACCCTCTTCTTCGTCGCCGAGGGGGCGATTGTCACGCCGGGGTGGGCCGCCCCCCTCGAGGGGCTGCTCGATGCGGACGACGTCGGCTGCGCCGTCTCCGCCTCGAACGCCGGCTGGGGCCTCCAGATGCTCCGGCCGGGTTACGGCAAGACCGGGAAGCCGCTCGTCAAGTTCGCCAGGAGGAACGCCCTCGAACACAGGGGGAGGGCCCATGACATGGCGGCGGCCCTGCCCGTCGCCGTCGCCGTGAAGAAGGACGCCTTGCTGGAAGCTGGTCTGCCTTCGGAGTTCGCCTCGATGGCGATGCTCGTGGACCTTGAGAGGCGGTTCGGGGACATGGGCAGGCGGGTCGTGTGCGCCCTGGACTCATACGTGCATTTCGAGGAGAGCCGCACCGGCCCGACCGCGACGGAGATAGAGGCGGTGCTCAAACTGCGGAGCGCGGGCGACGCCGTCGCACGCGGGGATGTGGCCTCCGCGCTCGAAGACCTCGAGGCCGCGCTCCGGCTGAAGCCCGACTATGTCGAGGCCCTGTACCAGAGGGGCGTAGTCCTGGCGCTCGCCGGGAAGGCGGCCGAGGCGAGGGCGGATTTCGAGAGGGTCGTCGATCTCGATCCCGCCGACTCGAGGGCGCTCAACAATCTCGGCTGCCTCTGCTTCGGCGAGGGCGACGTCGCGGGGGCCGAGGAGGTCTTCAAGCGTGCGATTGAAGCGCGCGGAGACAACGTGGACGCCCGGAAGAACCTCGCGGACCTCTACCTCGCGAGCGGCAGGGGGGCCGAGGGCATGGAAATCTATCACGCGCTGATCCTGGAGCACGGCGACCGGCCGGAGATATACGCGTCACTGGCTGATGTCTTCGCTCGTGCCGGCGACACGGCAACCGCGCGGGATCTTCTCCGGAGCGCGGCGAGGGCCGCGCCCGACGACCCGGTCATAGCGGGGATGCTCGAGCGGCTCGATGCCGCCGGGGCCGATCCCGAGGAGGTCAAGACCATTGAGTTCGACTGAAGCGAGACTGACGGTGTGCATGATCGCCAGGGACGAAGAGGAAAACCTCCCCAGCGCCCTCGAGAGCGTAAGGGACCTGGCGGCGGAAATCGTGGTCGTCGACACGGGCTCTGTCGACGCGACGCAGGAGATCGCGGCATCCTTCGGCGCCAGGGTCATAGAACATCCGTGGAATGATGACTTCTCGGAGGCGAAGAACGTCGCGCTCGACAACGCCGGCGGGGACTGGATCCTCTTTCTCGACGCAGACGAGTACGTGTGTCCCGAGTCCAAGGGGGAAATCGCGGCGGCCATGGCCGGGGAGGCCGACGCGTATTTCGTCAGGATCGAAAGCGAAGTCAGGTCGGGCGCAGGAAGGGTGTTCGTCAACCTGCTGCAGCGGCTCTTCAGGAACGGCAAGGGCATACGTTACGAGGGCGCCGTCCACGAGCAAATCGATTCCTCTCTCGTCAGGATCGGCGCGCGCGTGGAGATGTCGCGCATCGTGCTCAAGCACACGGGATACGGTCTCAAGTCCGCGGAGTTCGAGGCCAAGCTCCGGCGCAACCTGGGAATACTGCGGAAGGTCCTCGACGACCGCCCCGATGACGCCGTGTCATGGTTCCATGCCGGCGAGGCGCATGCGATGCTCGGAGACTGCGGCGCGGCGGTCGCGGCCTACGAGAAAGCGCTCGAGTCGGGGCGCCTGCCCGCCGAGTTCGTGCCGGTGGTCAAGCAGAACCTCGCCTCTTCACTGATAAGGAAAGGCGCATACGAGCGGGCGATGCGCCTCCTCAGCGAGGCGGTGGAGATGGACCCGGGCCTCCTCAGCGTCCACATGCTCCTTGCTTCGGCGCTCTTCGGACTCGGCAAGTACGAGCGCGCCGAACGTGAGATAATGACGTACATATCCAGGGCGCAGGGTCCGGCCAAGACCTCCGTGCCGCTCCTTGG
Source organism: bacterium (assembly GCA_025774425.1). GTDB lineage: Bacteria > Arandabacterota > Arandabacteria > Arandabacterales > JALGWA01 > JALGWA01. The sequence goes on along the minus strand of JALGWA010000055.1, from coordinate 4,050 downwards.
ATTCAAGGAGGACATCCCCGCGGCGATGGTGCTCATCGCCAAGTGCCGCCTCGCGCGGGGCGACGTCGACAAGGCGACCGAAGTGCTCAAGGACGCGGTCAAGGCGGCCCCAGACCTGGCCGACGCCCACGTGCTGCTCGGGAGGATCGCCTTCGAGAACATGGACTTCCCGGGCGCGGCGTCGAGGTTCGAGAAGGCGCTCGAGCTCATGCCCTTCGAGGAGAGACTCTATTTCGAGCTCGCCAGATCCTACATGGCCGCCGGCGCCACCGACAGGGCCGCGGAATGCATCGAGCGGGCCCTCGCGCGCGGCATCGAGTCCGCTGGCCTGCTGCGCTGCCTGGGCCTCATAAGGGTCAAGCAGCAAGACTTCGAGGCGGCCGTATCCGCCTACGAGGGGGCCCTTCGGCTTGAGCCGGGCGACGCCGAGGCCGCCCGGAAGCTCGCGGGGCTCCATCACGTGCTCGGCAGGGACGATGTCGCCCGCGAATACCTCACGATCTGCAAATAGGCGCTAATCTTAACAAACTCAATAAGTTACACCAGTCGGAAAGACTATTTCATCCCTAAAGTTTCGCCCCGCCGGTTCGATACGTCTACTGGGAGTTGGAACGTCGACCACTCGCAGACGTGGTACGCGTTGTGAAACGAGAACATGGTGAAAGGGGGTGTTCTTTCGGTCGAAGGGTACGCAGGTACCCGATTGCCGTTTTCTGGAACTGCCGCAGCATCAGGACCGACTATGACGGTCGGTCCAGGGTTGGCAAGGAAGCCCCGGCGAGGTCAAGATGATCCAAAGGGGGTTTACAACATGGCAAACGCTGACCTCTCTCGAATAAACGTCAACATCGCGGCGTTGAATGCTTTGAACGCGCTGCGCGACGTTAACAGCAAGCTGGCTCTGCACCAGCTGAGACTGGCGACGGGCCGCCGCATCAACTCCGCGGCCGATGATCCGGCCGGTATGACCTTTGCCAAGAAGCTCAACGGCAGGGCAAGGGGTCTCGCGGTCGCCCGCGACAACATCGGTGACGTTCAGAACCTGCTCTCGGTCGCCGAGGGCGGCATTCAGAACATCAGCGAGATTCTGATCACCATGAAGGAGAAGATCCTTCAGGCGGCCAACGACACGCTCGGCAGCTCTGAAAGGACCGCGGTGGAGTCGCAGCTCGACGACCTCGCGGCCGAGATCAATCAGATCGTCGACTCGACCACCTGGGGCGGCACCAAGCTTCTCGACGGCAACTACACCGGGAAGCAGTTCCAGGTCGGCGAGCAGGCGAGCGACACGCTGAGCTTCGGAATCACGCAGAGCCACACTGCATCGTCTCTGAGCGTGGCTGACAGCGACCTTGACGTTTCCACGTCCTCGGCGGCCTCGTCCGCCCTGGCGAGCGTCAACACCGCCATCAACACGATCAACTCGAGCCTGCAGTCAATCGGTTCGACTGCTGCGAGGATGACCATCAAGGAGGCCAATATTTCCGTGGCCATCACCAACGTCTGGTCATCTTACAACCGCATCTACAACGCCGACATGGCGGCGGAGCAGATGGAGGCAACCAAGTACCTTGTGTTGCAGCAGACGGCGACGGCTATGCTTGCACAGGCGAACCTGGCTCCGCAGACGATTCTGAGTCTGATACGAGGCGCGTAGTTCGCGTCCCGGGTGCTCCTCTTCGGAGGAGCACCCGCCCTGTTCTCGATCTTTGGGTGAAGGCGGGGTCCGTGACCCGCCGGCCGTGGAACGACCGTCTCGAATCAGAAGGGAGCGGGCGAGATGAATCATGAGGGAGTAGATGCATACAAGCAGGGCCAGGTCACGGGCGCTTCCCCGGGCCAGCTCGTGCTTATGCTTTACGACCACGTCATCACTTGTCTCAAGGACTCGGATCAGCGTGGCGCCTGCAAGGGAATAGTGGAGCTGATGGGAGCCCTCGACGTCGATTACCAGGAAATATCGGGGCGGCTCTTCAGCCTCTACGAGTACTGTCTGACTGAAGTGAAGAAGGGAAACTGTGACGAGGCTTGCAGGATGCTCTCCGAGATGAGGGAGATGTGGGCCGCCGCACTCGCCAAGATGACTGCGGAGAGCCGGGAGAACAAACCCAGAGGCGAAACCGCCGAGGAGACGACGGATGTCATCGCTTAGCATACCGACGCTGTCGCTGAATGACTATCTCAATACGTATCTCGCATACATGAGGCAGCCCATCACGAGGCTCGAGAGTCAGCAGTCGGACCTCGAGATGAAGAAGGCGGTCTTCACCGATCTGAAGGAAAAGCTCGAGGATCTCAAGGATCTCGCCGAGGCCCTGTCCGAGACGGGGACCCGTTCGCCGTTCCTTTCCAAGAGCGTGACTTCCAGCGACACGAGCGTTCTCACGGCATCTGCGAGCACTTCGGCCGCGTCCGGGGCCCATACGATTACGGTAACGCAGCTCGCGAGGGCCCACACGGTCGCCTCCGGCAGGTACGACCGGGACGGGACGTCGCTCAGCGCCGCCCACGCGGGCACCAAGACGTTTTCGATAACCATAGGTGACGACACCTATGACGTCACCGTTGAGATAGGCGCCGGCGACACCGACGAAGAGGTGCTGGGCGCCGTCGCCGCCGCGATAAACGACGCGACCGACGGGGCCGCCTCCGCCTCGGTGATCCTCGACACGCCGACGACCGCGAGGCTGACGATCGCCAGCGGCACGACGGGCGGCGTCGGCGCAATGACCTTCACTGACACCGACGGGCTGCTCTCGGCGATCGGCGTCACGAACGCGACGGAGGCCACCGACACGGCCGGCGGGTACATATACGCGGACCTCGGTGGAAACGAGCTCGACGCCCTGCTCACGGTCGACGGCTTGAACGTCGTGAGCAGCAGCAACCAGGTCGATGACCTGATCACCGGTCTTTCGATCACCCTGCTCGCCGAGCAGCAGGACGGCGACGCGGCCGTGACGCTGACCGTCGAGGTCGATACAGAGGCGATCAAGACCAAGATCGAGGAATTCCTCACCGCCTACAACGACGCTTACGAATACCTCTACTCCAAGACGGCGGTGGACGGAGACACCTACACGAGGGGAATACTCGCCGGCGAGTTCAGCTACATCGGCCTGCGCTCCGATCTCAGGGGAATCATGGTCGGCTTCGTATCGGGGACCGGCTCGGTGTACCAGGCGCTGAGTCAGATAGGCATCACTTCGACGAGAACCGGCACCTTCAGTATTTCGGACTCGACCAAGCTCGATGAGGCCCTTGCAGCCGACCTCGAGGGCGTGGCGGCGCTCTTCAATTCCGAGAGCGGCATCGCGGCCGGGCTCGAGTCCTTGATCTCGCGGTACGTATCGGCTGACGGCACGATAGCCGACAGCCAGCAGGCAATAGACGACAAGATGGACAATATCGAGAGCAGCATCGAGCGGCACGAGAGAATGCTCGCGGTGCGGGAACAGTCGCTCAAGGATCAATACTATGCTCTCCAGGAGGCGCTCTACGCGCTCCAGTCGTCCAATCAGATAGCATCGAGTCTGGCCGCCCTTTACGGGGTCTAGGCGGACTTTCGGGGTCAGGGGGCGTAACTGTCTTGAGGATACCGGGTGAGTTCGGCGTGATACCTCCCGTCGATCCCGACGGGAAGCCGCGCGGGGGTGGACGTGCCGGGAAGGGCGCGGGGCGCGGGAGACCCGACATCATCGACATCTCGGTGTACGGCAAGAGGCTGGGCGCCGGTATCACCTCGAGGAGGACCGTGACCGTCCGGGAGGACGGTCTCGATCCCGGCGCCCGCGCAAGGGTGGAGCGGCGGTTGGCCGGCGGCTTCTACGAGCGCGAAGACGTGCTCGCGGCGCTCGCCGACCGCCTGGTCGACGTGCTCGGGCGGTAGATCGGCGGTTCGGCCCCTCCAGTGTCCCCGGGGGAAGGAGGCTGGAAGAGGTTGATAGTCCTCACTCAGCTCAACGGCGCGGAGATATACGTCAATTCGAGCCTTATCGAGACACTGGAGCGCACCCCGGACACGGTCATCACGCTGACCACCGGCAAGAA
>JALGWA010000054.1 GCA_025774425.1 bacterium | reverse complement strand
CCTGGTACTATCCGCGTTACGGGGATCTGTTCGTCGCGCACGCCGGGGGGTTCACGCTCTACATTCACGTCAAGGATGACTACTGTGTTTGGGGCAGCCGGGCTTACGCGTACATCAAGTTGAACGGGAGCCCGCCGCCTCGCTGAGCGGCGCCGCCGGCCGCGGCGGGTACATATAGTACGTCCGGGCGGCCTCCGCTGGATCATAGGACTCGCCCGGACGCTCTATCGAAGCCGATCCCCGATATCTCTCTTTTCCGACTATCATGATACCACAGATGGACCTCGAAGTCAACGCGGTACGGGCGCGGATGGGGTCGGAGCACTGTGCATTTTGAGCTCTGACCCCTATTTCTTGCGGTGGCGGGGCGGGCCGGGCAGGCGTCCCAGGGGCTGCCAGAAGCGTTCGAGAGGTGAGGGCTCTTCCTGCTCTTCGCTCTTCACTGCCGGCGGGACCGCGACCCTGTCCCTTCTCCTGGGGGCGATCTCGAACGAGCGCTCGGCCGCGCGGAGCACCTCCTCGCGCAGCCCTTCCTCGGCGATCTCCGCCGTGTACTTCTCGCGCCCCTCGACTATGGCGGTGAGGTACTCGTCGATCTCCTGCTGGGAATAATAGTTGCGCGGGTCGAACTCATCGAGGCTCCGGCCCTCTGCGGCGACGACGCTACCCGTGCCGAATATGCCGGGCTCGTACGTGTTGGTGCCCTTGAGGTCTCCACGCTGTATCGCGGCCATGATGTCGAGCGGCACCCGCTTGACTTTGCGGACCTCCCTCTTCTTCTTGACGCCGCCCTCTTCGTATGTCTCGATGATCTCGCCGATACCCCCCGTGTTGTACTGCATGAATCTGACCTTGTCCGGGTATCTCGCCACGAGGTCCATGACGATGTCGTAGAACTTGTTCACCTTGGCGCCCCTCGAGCCCACGATGAACGGATCGGTTCCGACCATTCGGACGGACTCACCCGCCTTGAGCGGCTGCGAAGCATAGGAGTGGGTCGACTCTCCCCACAGATAGGCGAGCACGCCCTGCTCGGGCGTAAGCTCCTGGGAAAAGGGCATGATGGTGTTGCGGCGCGTGATGAACGCGAAGACGACGCCGTCGAGTTCATCGAGCGGAGGCAGGTTCACGCTCTTGGAGCTTATGCGCCTGAGCTTCCGGCCGACTTTGATCTTCAGCTCCGACCTCTGCATCACGGCTCTCCCGTTCGCGCAGAGCGTCTCGTCCGTGAAATCGACATTGCCGTCGGCGTCGATCATGACGTTCTCGAAAAGCGCCGACCTGTGGGTGAGCGCGTTGTACAGCGCCTCCTGGAGCTCCCTGTCGACGTCGGTCTTGACGAAGAAGCCGTCCTCGCTGCCGAGGGCCGAGCCGTCGCGCCTCAGGAAGACGATGTCGTCCTGTATGACGGCCGTCCCTTCGCCGGCTTCGTAGTCGAGGCCGAGGGAATGCGTGGACCACGTTGACTTACCCGTGGCCGTGAGGCCGAACATGAACACGCCGTATGTCTTCAGGCTACCGTCGACGGCCTTCACCGTCACCGTCTTGGTGCCCGAATGAAGTCCCAGCATGCCGAGCTTGTCCGCCGACCACATGGCCTGCCTCAGGAAACCCTTCTTGTCCTCTCCCATGTAGTCGGTGCCGAGGGCGATGTTGATGCCGAGCTCGGGCAGCGCGAGAACTTGCTGCCTCAGCGCATGCTCTTCCGGTATGTGTATCATCGTGAACTCGGGGCCGGGCCGCTTGCCGGGCTTGAACATTGTATTGCCCCACATGTACGCGATCCTGTAGTTCTTCTGGTCCTCGACCGACACGTAGAGATTGCACACCGGATTGTAGGACTCGTTGTCTCCCATCTGGCGCCTGAGGTGCACGAAGGGCAGCGTGCGGATCAGGTGGAGGACCTTGTGCAGCTCTTCGGGGGCCTTGGCGACGATGCTTCTCTGGACATCGGTGAGCTTCGGAAGCCGGACCTCCTCGCTCCCGAGATACACGGTCTTCGGCGCGATGCGGCTCGATACCGCCGACCGCCAGCCGTAGGAGCCGTACTTGGTCCTCGTGCCCGTCCTGATGGCGGGCTCGCGGAGATCCTCCAGCGATGCCCTGCGGATGTTCTTCCCCTTGAGCAGAGGGAACAGGTTCTCCGCGAAACGCCTGTAAGCCTCGACATCGTAGAGATCGCCCACGACTCCTCCGGATCCACGGACTCCATCCTCACACCGTCGCGCCATTATAGTAACTGAGAGCGCCGATGGCAACATCGTAATCGCCCGCCGGGCCCCTCCAGGCGGGGAGGCGCCGGAGGGGAGCGCCCCGGATTCCGTGACCCGATCCGCTCGGCTTATTTCGGTTGCCAACGGCGTCCTTTCTGCCTATAATCCGACGTCTGGACGACGACTCACGCATATACGGAGGGTATCGGTATGCCTTGGTACTGGATAGTCGTAATCGCCGCGGCGGCGGTGTGTGTTCTCATCCTCGCGCTCTGGAAGCAGTACCGCAAGGTCGGGCCCAATGAAGTCCTCATCATTTCCGGCGGCAGGAAGCGCACCGTGACCGACCCGGACGGCACCGTCAAGGAAATCGGCTACAGGACGCATATAGGCGGCGGCACGTTCGTCCTTCCTTTCGTCGAAACCGCGGAGGTCCTCTCGCTCGAGGTGTTCACGGTCGATGTCAAGACCCCGGAGGTCATGACGTCCAAGGGCATACCGGTCGCCGTCAAGGGCACCGCCCAGGTCAGGGTCAGCAGCACCGATTACGACATCAGGCACGCCGCCGAGCAGTTCCTCGGCGAGGGCATCCAGGGCATGCGCGAGGTCTCGCACCAGATCATCGAGGGCCACGTGCGCTCGACCATCGGCACGATGACCGTCGAGGAGATATACAGGAATCGCAAGGAGTTCGCCGACAAGGTCGAACAGGAGGCGGGCAAGGATCTCGCCCGGATGGGGCTCACCATAATCTCCTTCTCGCTCACCGAGATCACCGACACCCAGGGCTATCTCGAGGCCCTCGGCAGGCCCGAGATCGCGAGGGTGAAGGGGGAGGCCGCAGTCGCCGAAGCCGAAGCGCAGAAGTTCGCCGCGATCAAGGCCGCGGAGGCTCGCAAGGAAGGCGACATCGCGCGGCTCAGGGCCGAGACCGAGGTCGACGAGGCGACGCGGGACTTCGAGTCCAAGCGCGCCGAGTACCAGGCCGCCGTGAACGAGAAGCGCGCCAAGGCCGACCTGTCCTATGAACTCGAGCGCCACAAGATGAACAAGCAGGTCCGGGCCGAGGAGGCCGAGGTCATGCTGATAGAGAAGAAGAAGGCCGTCGAGCTCGAGGAGATGGAGATCAAGCGCAAGGAGAAGGAGCTCGAGGCCACCGTCAAGCGGCCGGCGGAGGCCGAGTCCTACAGGTACGAAATGGAGGCCAAAGGCCGCGCAGTCGCCAAGAAGCTGGAGGGAAGCGCGGAGGCCGACATACTGAGGGCCAGGATCCTGGCGGAAGCCGAGGGCATGAAGAAGAAGGCCGAGTCCTGGAGCCAGTACAACCAGGCCGCGATATACCAGATGTTCATAGAGATACTGCCCGAGCTGGCAAGATCCGTGTCCGAGCCCCTCTCCAAGGTCGACAAGATAGTGGTCGTCGGCGGCTCGGGGGACTCCTCCCTGGGAGCATCGCGCATCACCGGCGAGGTCGCGAGGGTTCTCGCCCAACTGCCCGCCATAGTCGAATCCCTCGGCGGCGAGGACCTCAAGAAGCTCCTCACCGACCTTACTGCGATGCGCTCGAAGGTCGAGGGGCCTGGAGGCTCGGAAGGCGCTGAGGAGTAGCGATGCTGTCCGAGAGAGTAACCAGGATAGGCGAGTCCGAGACCTTGAGGATAATGGCCAAGGCCAAGGAGCTCAAGGCCCGGGGCGTCGATGTCATCAACATGAGCGTGGGCGAGCCGGACTTTCCAACCCCCGAGAACATCAAGCAGGCCGGGAAGACGGCAATCGACCATGACATCACCAGGTACACGCCGAACCCGGGCCTGCCGGAGCTCAAGCAGGCCATCGCAGCCAAGATCAAGCGCGACAGCAACCTCGACTACTCTCCGGACGAGATCATCGTATCCTCCGGCGCCAAGAACTCCCTCTTCAACCTGTTCATGGCGTTGATAGGTCCGGGCGAGGAGGTGATCATCCCGGCGCCGTACTGGGTGTCGTACCCGCAACAGGTGACCCTCGCGGGCGGGCGGCCCGTGATCGTCCACACGCGGGAAGAGGACGGCTTCAAGCTGACGCCGGAGACGCTTGAGCAGGCGATCAACTTCAATACCAAGGCGGTGCTCATAAACAACCCGAGCAACCCGACCGGCACGGCGTACACCAGGGAGGAACTGGATGCGCTCTGCAGGACGGCCGTCAGGGAAGGGCTCTACATCGTCGCCGACGAGATCTACGAGAAACTCGTCTACGACGGCTTCCGCTTCGCGAGCGTCGCCTCGCTGGGCAAGGACGTCAAGCAGAGAACCATCGTCATCAACGGCGTATCCAAGGCCTACTCCATGACGGGCTGGAGACTGGGGTGGGCCGCCGGCCCGAAGGAGATCATAGCCGCCATGGGCAAGGTCCAGGGGCACAACACATCGAATGCCTGCTCGGTGTCGCAGATGGCGGCCATCGAGGCCCTCGAGGGTCCGCAGATGGATGTCGCCCGCATGGTGTCCGAATTCCAGAGACGCAGGAACTACGTGCTGCAGAAGCTCAAGATGATACCCGATGTCTCATGCGTCGAGCCCAAGGGCGCCTTCTACGTATTCCCCAACTTCTCGGCCTATTTCGACAAGGAATACGAGGGCATGCTGATCAGAAACTCGCACGGGCTGGCCTATTTCCTTCTCAAGTACGCCAATGTCGCCGTCGTGCCGGGCGCCGCCTTCGGACGGAACGACTGCATCAGGATTTCCTACGCAACCTCCATGGAGAACGTGGAGAAGGCGATGGACCGCATCGCGGATGCCGTCTCCAGGCTGAGAACGGCCCCCAGCATCAAGCGCGTCGCGCTGAGCAACACCATGACGCGGGTCAAGGGCACGGTGCCCGGCGAGACCGGAATACCGGTCAAGGCGAGGAATGCGCTGGTGTCCGAGATCGAGACCGCGCTGCGGCACGACAGTTACTTCGAGTGGAACGCCAACATAGCCGGCGTCATCGTGCAGCTCCGGACCAACATGCGCAACATCTACGAGTTCTGGGCCGAGAACTGGTACCCGAGCGAGCTCGAGGGCGACGTCGAACCGCACGCGATCGTCTATGCCGTGGACGGCGTTCCCGGCCGCGAGCCGCGGGCGTTCCACAACTCCGACACGAGGACGGGTATCATAGTCAATTGCGACTCGTATGAGCAGGTGCGCAAGTGGGCGCTGGGGCTTGTGACCGACATGGCGGAACACGTGTCCGAGACCCACACCATACACGGAGCCTGCCTCGACTTCGACGGCAAGGGCCTCGCGATCATCGCGCCCCCCGGCCTCGGCAGGGGAACAATCGCATACGGGCTGTTGCGCACCCCCGGCGCGAAGATGCATTCGAATGATTTCTTCGTCGTCCGCTATTCCGCCGACCGCGCCGTGGCCGACATCTCCGAGCGGAAGTTCTACGTGAGGACGAGGGCGGCGCGGACCTACGGCGACCTCGCAGGCCTGTTCGACAAGAGCAAGCTCGAGAACGTCGTGACGCGCAAGGACGACTGCCTCAACACCTCTTGCGAGAGCCTCGGCGACTGCGACCTCGACGCCGGCGGGACGCGCTGCTACTGGGCGTCCAAGTACTCGCGGGCGCTGCTCGATCCCTATTGGCTGCGCGGAGTCGACGGCTACACCAAGCGGACGGTGCTGGGTGCGGTGACGATATTGCGGAGCGACAGGACGTCGCCGGTCGTGGAGAAGCTCGGCGCCGGCGACGCCATCCGCTACCTCGAGGAGGGCAGGTACGCCTCGTCCAACGCGGCGGGTCTCGGCAGCGAACCCTACTACAACCCTTACATCCTCGTGCAGACGCGCGAGCGTCTCGACCTCCACAGGCGCTACTTCGAGCACCTCCTGGGGCTCGTGCCCTGCTATCTCGTGAACACCGCCGCCGAGAAGACTTCGGGGATCATCGAGAGGCTGGCGCGCATAGCGGCGGAAATGTAGCGCGTCGGTCGCCGGGGTCAGCGGGACCCGGCGGGGCCGCTCTCTAGAAACTCCCTCAAGATTGCCGTCAGCGCGCCGTCCCATCTCGGCACGACCATGTAGCGGTCGTTGAGCTTCCTGATGCAGCACACGAGAGGGCTCACCGGGTATTTGAAGGCCAGCTCCCTGAGGTACTGCCAATGCTGCTCGGAGTGAACGCGGCGGCCGAGCAGGCCGACCACGAGTCCCGCCAGCTCCGCTTCGATCTCGTCTACCGCCTCGAGTATGCCGTTCCGCCTGAATTCCTCTATGAGCGCGACGGCGTCGTCCAGCGCGGCCCGCCCGCCCCCGTCGCCCGGCTTCACGACCTCACCGGCGGCCCTCAACTCGTCCTCGCTCTCCAGGAGGTTGCCGATACGGCGTTTGACCCTCTTCAGCTGCAGGTCGTCGAGCAGCGAATCGAGGCCCTCGAAGTCCTTGACCAGGCCCCCCGCCGTTCTCCTCAACCGTTCGAGCGAGCGCGCCGTGCCCTCTCCGGCCGGCGAGGCGCCGGCCAGAAAGCCGGCGAGCGCCGCGGTAACCTGGGCGGCCCTCCCGACGTCGGCCCGCAAAGCGGCGAGTCTGCCGCTCTCGATCTCGCCGAGCGCCGCGTGGGCCTCGGCCAAGGCCGCGAAGAGGTCCCGCATTCCTGGATCCCTCTCCAGCGCGACGGGGGGAAACAGGCTTCTCTTCTCCTCCGCGTCTAGACCGTCGATGAAGGCGCGCACCTTCTCGCCCTCGAGGAGATACGCGAGGGCTGCGGCGACTGCATCGTCCGCGGGCGCCCTCGTCAGGCACTCCCCCGGCGCCGTCGTGCAGCGTGCGTGCAGGTCGGGCCCGGAGTACTGGAAGAGCGGGAAGGCCGTCTCGGACTCGAGGTTGGAGGCGACCGCGACGTCGCGCGCGGCGCCGGCCGCGTCCCCGGCCTTGAGTTTCTCTCCCGCGCTCCGCACGAGGTCGTCCACGC
>JALGWA010000474.1 GCA_025774425.1 bacterium | reverse complement strand
GTGACGGGGGAAAGACTCGCTCGAGAGGCGGTGCGCGTGCTCGACGATCCCGGCGCGCTGGAGCGCATGCGCGCAGATCTGCGGGATGTGAGATCGAAGCTCGGCGGGGGAGGTGCGACGGCGAGGGCCGCCGACATAGCGATCTCCCTCGCCGCGCGGTGAAGCCATGCATGAGTCGACGGAGTCCGGCGGGGTGAGGCGGCGGCCGGGGGGCCGGAGCGCCCAGGCCGCGGCCTACGAGATCCTCACGATGAGCTTGTACTGCGTGATGCGCATGGGGCACGCCCTCGTTCCGCCGCTCAGGCACCGTCTGGGCCCGAGGCTGGCGCTGGACCTCGAGGCCGGCGCCGGCAAGCGGCTCATTCACTTCCACGCGGCCTCCGTCGGCGAGATCTCCAGCGCGGCGCCCGTCGTCGGGGAGATCCGGAAGGAGACACCGGGAACGGCGGTCCTCGTGACCACCATGACGGTCACGGGCAGGAGAAGAGCCGCCGAGGCCGTACCGGACGCCCGGACGCTCATCGTCCCCTTCGACTTCAGGCCGGCCATGCGGCGATTCATGGATACCTTCCAGCCCGCCCTGACGATCATCGTGGAGACGGAGCTCTGGCCCAACCTCATCGGCGAAGCCGCCCGGCGGGAGGTCCCCTTGGTGCTGGTCAACGGCAGGATCTCCGCCCGGTCCTTGGGGCGGTACCGCCTGCTGCGCCCGCTGGTCGGGGCAATGCTCGAGCGCTTCGACCTCCTCCTCATGCGATCGCATGAAGACGCCCGGCGCATAATCTCGCTGGGGGCCGACCCGGGCAGGGTCGAAGTCACGGGCAACACCAAGTACGATGTGCTGCACGCGCCGCCCGAGGCCGGTCGGAGGGCCGCCCTCAAGCGGGCGCACGGCATCGACGAGTCGAGACCGGTGATCATGCTGGGTTCGGCCCGACCCGGCGAGAGCGAAATACTCCTCGGCGCCCTCGAGCGCCTCGATCTCGAGGTGCGGCCCGTCGTCGTGCTGGCGCCGCGGCACCTTGAGACTGCGGCGGGCGTGGCCGCGGCCTGCCGCAAGACGGGTTACGACGTAGTCTTCTCCGCTGGAGGGGGCGCGGGACGCCTGCTCGACTACTACACCATGTGCGACATCGCCCTGGTCGGTGGAACCTTCAGACCCCACGGCGGTCACAACCCGCTGGAGCCTGCCTCGCGGGGGGCGGTGGTGATAGTGGGACCGCACAGGAGCAACATAGAGGACGATGTCGCCTACTTGATGTCGAAGGAGGCCGTCCTGCTCGCGGGCGAGCATGATCTCGGCGGTGTGATCCGCGGCCTCCTCGGCGGGGCAGCGGGGATGAGGGAGCTGGGGGCGCGGGCGGCCGCCGCCGTCCAATCCGGAAAGGGCGCGGCGAAGAGGTGCGTGGAGGCGATGAAGTCCAGGGGGCTGCTCAAGTGAAGGGCGACGAGGTCCGCATGATCGACAAGCGGACGTTCAGCCCGGTGCACGAGATGAGGGGGTTGCGTAAGGCATTGCTCGCCCCCGTGGCCTACCCGCTCTCGCTGGTTTACGCGGTCGCCGTCCGGGCGTGGCGGAGGCGCGCCGTCGAGGCCGCGGACATAGGGACGCCGGTCGTAAGCGTAGGCAGCGTCAGCGTCGGCGGCACCGGCAAGACCCCACTCACCATGCTGCTCGCCGACGGTCTCAGGGGGAGGGGCCTGAGAGTGGCGATCGTATCCAGGGGCTACAAGAGGCGGCGCGGCCCATCGCCGCTCCTCGTGAGTGACTACGACGGCGTGAGGGCGGACATCGAAGAGGCCGGGGACGAGCCCTATCTGACAGCCGCCCGCCTGGCCGGGGTGCCGGTCATCGTCGACGCCGACAGGGTGCGTGGATCCGGCTTCGCCTGCCAGGCCGTCGGGCCCGATGTCATTCTGCTCGATGACGGATTCCAGTGCCGGCGCCTCAGCAAGCGACTCGACATCGTCACCGTGGCAGCCGACACGTTGGCGGGCGGCGGCTATCTGCCGTGGGGGCCCCTGCGGGAGAGCCCGGCGGCGATCGGCCCTGACGACTTCGTCGTCGTCGTCGCCAGGAGCGGCGCGGAGAGGCACGGCGCCGGCGGAGGCGGCCGGGGGGCGCATCGGGGACCACTCCCGGGCAGCAGGCATTACAGGGCGTACTACGCCGACCCCGTACTCGTCGGCCCCGACGGCAAGGAGGCCGCGGGCCCACCGGGGACGGAGAGGGCACTGGTGGTGTCCGGCATCGCGAGGCCGGAAGCCTTCGAGGCGACATGCGCCGAACTCGGCGTCGATGCCGGGGCGAAGATACGCTTCGACGACCACCACTGGTATGACGAGGCCGACAGGAGTATGATCGAGAGG
>JALGWA010000053.1 GCA_025774425.1 bacterium | reverse complement strand
CGAATCCGTCGGGAAACAAAGTGAGGGGCAAGCTCGCGAAGTCAACAAACCTGCTGCCTCGCTTGAGGACGGCAGTCCGCGCCGAGGTAAGCCGCGAGATCGAAGAACTGTTGGGCCGACCGGCGAAGATAGCGAGACGAGGCAGCGCGAAACGGCGCAGTGCTAAAAGGACCAGGAGGGCCCCGCGCCGTGCCACTGAGCGCCCCCTCAAGGGCCTGTTCCCGTCCGGCAAGATCCTTTATTCAAGGTACAAGGGCAAAGACTACAAGGCTCGGGTCTACAGAAATGGGACGATCAAGGTGGCCGAAGGCCTATACCGTAGTCCCAGTGCTGCCGCAAAGGCCGTGACCGGCAAGTCACTGAACGGCTGGAGATTCTGGAAGTACAAAGATAGGGCAACCGGGAAGTTTCGGCCGATCGACGTCCTCAGGGAAAAATAGTGTGCCCTCCACTGTCTTGCCCTCGGCCTTAGTACAATTCAGAGAGTCAGCTCTTGCCTCCGACTTGGTAGAAACTCTACCGCGGCGGCCAGCGGTCTGTATCCCAGAGCACTGTCCGGATTGGTCTGGTTGTCCCCTTTGCCGGCGCCCTAAGAGCATTTGGGCGGGTCAGCGGTGTTCCTGATTGCGCGAAAAGCCGCTGAATCCCATTTCAAGTTCCATATCGCGCTCTGTGCTCCTGCGGTTGAGCAGCGGCTGTCCGGGTCGGCTAGCTCGCTGCATATGTCGGCATCTTCCACGAGCGGTCGTGGAAGATGTACACCCTGTGTTTGGCGCGCGAAGCGGCTACGTATAGATGCTCGGGTTTCGCGCCGTCGCTGTCGGCCGTGACATCGCACAGCAAGACGACATTGGCTTCCAGGCCCTTGAACCTGTGTAGACTCGAGAAGCGTATCGCGCCGTCCTGGGGCATGGTCGCTTCCGCCAACGGTCTCCCCGCCAGGCCCTCCACGTCCCGGAGGCAACTGTTCTTCCGTGAATGTGTGGAGAGACAAACGATGTCCGACGGAAACAGCCCGCCTTCCTCGATCAATCCCTTGACGCAGGCCTCGATCCTGGCGATCTGGTCGTCGTCCGTAGTGTATTCGATGAGTCGAGGGCTCTTGCCCTCCGGCATGCCGCTCTTGGGCAGGATGTTCACCTTGCTGAGGTCGCACAGGAAGGTGCAGATTCTCCTGGTGTTCCGGCAGTTCGTGTTGAGGACGAGCGGGAGGACGTCCACCGGGAGATCTATCTCGTCACAGTAGATCGACTGCTTTGGATCGAAGAAGATGTAGAAGTAACCTTCCTTCTGGTCCTTGAGGAGCCCGAGGATCGACAGCCACCAGTCTTTCCGGAAGTCCTGGCCTTCGTCCACGACGATAGCGTCATACCTCAGATCCGTCCGCTCGAGCGCTTCCTCGAGCTTGCGGTGAGCCGTCTCATCCCAGAATCTCTGTGCGGCATGAGCACCGGTCTGGGGAACGTCGAAGGGAATTCCCACCTCCTTGCAGACCCTGCGGCAGAGGGCGTGATACGTACTGACATCGACGTTCTCGTTGTACGATTCGAACGTGGACCTGATGTCCTCGGCGAGCGGGGCGTTGAAGCAGAGGAAGGCGACCCTGAGCCCCTGGGCGGCCAACCTTCGTGCCTTCTCCACCGCGATGACGGTCTTACCCGTGCCGGCGTACCCCTTTATCGCAATCTGGCGGGTGTCCTCCAGCCAGGCGATGAGCTCCTTCTGCCCTTCGGTCATCACGTTGAGCGCAAGCTCCTCCTCGTCAATCGTGGACTTGACGCTGGGGATCACATGGCACATCGGGTACAGGATCTTCGTCCGGACCGCAGCGGCCTCCTTTCTGGTAAGGGCCCTGTGGCGCCCGCTGCGGTGCTGCGCCATTATTCCCGGCAGGATCCTGGCTATTTCCGTAAGTCCCGTGCTGTCTATTATCAGGCCGCGTTCCGCGTCCATCGGAAGGCGCGCATCGCGCCATGCGACGTTGGGAAACGCCACGGCGTAGCCCACGGGGAACGGAAGGGGCGCGGGTAACTCCTCGAGTCGTGCAAGGCGAGCCTTTATGGCCCGCACCGCCTTTTGTGCCTGCTTGAAGGGATTCTTGATGCCGTGGCACACGCCGTTCCTGTCCACCGAGTACCAGCGGCGCGTGTTTCCATTGTAGCTGACGCCGCCGCCCTTGACTTCTATTACAAGTATCCCCTGCTCGGGGTGGAATACGAGCAGGTCCAATTCCCCCTCGCAGAGATCGCCTCCCTTCCGCTTCCCGATATACTCCGTGGAAGCAAGCACGCAGTAGGGAGGAGATTCGAGCTCCCGCCGGAGAAGATCGTACATCTGCATCTCGGCGGAGCTCCTCGTTTGGCTGCCCGCTACCGGATCGCTCACCGGGAAGATCAGCCCCCTTGCTGTATCAGATTGGTCACGACCTCGCGCCACCATGTTAGCACGCTTCCGCCGGGGAAGTCAAGGCCTGCACGGCCTGAGACCGCCCGCGCTTGCGGTCCAGCCGCCCGGCGCCGGCGGGACCCACACGTGTCGGTCCACCGGCTTCGGGGGGCGGGGGCTCCGGAGGCCCCCGGGGTCAGGCCCTGGAGGCACTTTTTCGCCGCTCGCCGAAAAAACTGTGACACCTTTCCGCGCTCTTTCCATCTGATCCTCCACGTGCGTTTCGACTCTTGGAAAGGAAAGGTGCAATGAGGAGATCAATAAGGCGGTTCATCGAGGAGTTCTCGATAGAGCATCCCTGGCTGATAATCGCGATGGTCACCGCGATTACTGTATTCTTCGCGGTGCAGCTTCCCGGGATAAAGATAGACACGGATCCCGAGAACATGCTCCGCGCGGACGAGGCCGCGAGGCTCTTCGACCATGAAGTGAAGGACGAGTTCGCCATCTCGGATTTCATCGCGGTCGGGGTGGTAAGCGAGGACGGGGCGTTCAACAGCCGGCTCCTCGGCGATGTCCACGCCATCGTCGAGGAGATCTCCGAGATCGAGGGGGTCGTCGCGGACGACATCCTCTCGCCGTCCACCGTCGACGACATACGCCAGGACAGCGAGGGCGTGTTGACGGTCTCGACGCTGATGGAAGACCCACCGGAGAACGACGCGGAGGCCGAGTTCATCCTCGAGCGGATCAAGAGCAACCCCGTCCTCAGGGGCAAGCTTGCGTCGGACGACGGGAAGGCGATCGCCCTCTTCATCCCGATCGAATCGAAGAACGAGTCGCACAGGATCGCGGGGGAGATCAGAGAGATCATCGCCAGGCACTCGTCAGGCGAGGACTACTTCATCGCGGGCCTGCCGGTCGCCGAGGACAGCTTCGGAGCGGAGATGTTCAGACAGATGGCGCTCAGTGCACCGATGGCCGGTCTGATAATATTCCTCCTCCTCCTGCTGTTCTTCAGGAACTGGAAAGTCGTGATCTCGCCGATGATCGTCGCGGTCGTCTCCGTGATATGGACCATAGGTCTCCTCGTCATGACGGGCAACACGGTACACATCATGAGCTCCATGATACCGATTTTCCTGATTCCGATAGCCGTGCTCAACTCCATACATATCATTTCCGAGTTCCATGATGAGTTCCAGAGGTACAAGCACAAGAAGACGACGATCAGGAACACCATTCTCAAACTCTTCACCCCGATGCTTTTCACTTCGCTCACGACCGTCGTCGGTTTCGCATCGCTTGCTCTCACGCCGATCCCGCCTGTCAGGGTCTTCGGGATCTTTGTGGCGTTCGGGATCGCCGTCGCATGGCTGCTGTCGATAACATTCAATCCGGCGTTCGCCGTCCTGATCCCGACCAGGTCCCTGAGGAACTTCGGGAAGACCGACGAAGCGCACGGTCCCTTGTCGAGAGCGCTGCATGTCCTCAGGGACTTCAACAGGAAGCACTACAGGGCTGTACTTGCCGGTTCTGCGGTGATCGTGGTCATATCGGCGATCGGCCTGAGCAGGATCATCGTCAACGACAATCCGGTCAAGTGGTTCAAGAGCAACCACCCCTTGAGGGTCGCAGACGCCGCCCTCAATGAGCACCTGGCCGGTACCTACATGAATTACTTCGTCATCGACGGCGGCGAAGAGGACGCGATGAAGGACCCCGAGACGCTGAGGTATATCGAGCGGCTCCAGAGGCACCTCGAGAAGAGCCCCTTCGTCGGGGCCGCCACGGGGCTTCCCGATATCGTGAAGAAGGTCAGTTTCGAGCTCTTCGGCGGCGACCCGGGCAAGTTCGCGATACCGGACAGCCGCAGGGAGGTCGCGCAGGATCTCTTCCTGTTCGAGATCTCCGGCGGCGACCCAGGCGACCTGTTCAAGTTCGTCTCCGAGGATTACTCGAAGGTCAACCTGTGGGTGCAGCTCAACCAGGGCGACAACAGCTCGGTCAGATCTGTAGTCGAGTCGGCGAAAGACTTCATGGAAAAGAACCCGCCGCCGGCGAGTCTCGACGCCGCATGGGCGGGAATGCCGTACATCAACATCATATGGCAGGAGAAGATGGTCAAGGGGATGCTTGCGGCCCTTCTCAGTTCATTCGCCGCGGTCTTCGTGATGATGGTCTTCCTCTTCCGCTCGCCGCTTCTCGGCCTGATCTCGATGTTGCCCCTCAGCATCACGATCATGGCGGTGTATGGAGCGATCGGCTTCGTAGGTAAACCGTATGACATGCCCATAGCCGTCCTCTCGTCGCTGACTCTCGGGTTGTCGATAGATTTCGCGATCCACTTCCTGAAGAGGGCGAAGAACATCCACAACGAGACGGGCGATTTCGAGAAGACGTACAGCGAGATGTTCGAGGGGCCGGGCAGGGCGATAAGCAGGAACGTTCTCGTCATCGCCATCGGGTTCGTTCCGATGTTCTTCTCGACGCTCGTTCCATACATCACCGTGGGGTCGTTCTTCTTCGCGATCATGATGATCTCGGGGGCCGTCACAATGTTGCTCCTGCCGTCCATCTTCATCGTGCTGAGGAAGAAGATGTTCCCGCGAGGGCCGGGGCGCCCGGCGGGCGAAGACATCCGGACGGAAGTCGAATCCCAACTGAAGGAGGAAGTCATGAAAGTCGGAATGATAGTCGCGGCTGCGGCCGTCATGCTCGTCTCGCTGCCGGGGTTCGCCCGCAGCGCCACGCCCGATGCCGAGGCGCTGATGAAAGAGGCCCACCTGGCTATGTTCTACGCCGGCGACGACGGGATCTCCGAGGTGGAGATGAAGATTGTCAATTCGAAGGGCAAGGAGAGGGTAAGGGAGTTCACGATGATGAGACTTGACATCGAGGACGGCGGGAGGCAGATGTACTACACCTACTTCCGCAAGCCCCATGATGTCTCCCGGCTCACCTTCCTGGTGCACAAACTGCCGGAGGAGAACGACAGCAGGTGGCTCTATATCCCGTCGGTCGACCTCATCAAGCGCATATCGTCGGACGATAAGAGTTCGAGCTTCGTCGGTTCCGATTTCACGTACGAGGACGTATCCGGACGCCATTGGACAGAAGACACACACACTTTCCTGCGTGAGGACGAGTACGACGGGCGCGCGGTGTATGTCGTCGAATCGAAGCCGAAGAAGAAGTACAAGGGCTTTACCCGCAAGGTCACGTTCATAGACAAGGAGAACCATCTCGTCCTGCGTGAGGAATACTTCAAGAAGGGCGACACCCCTGAGCGGGTCTTCACCGCCGAGACAGTCGAGGTCATAGACGGCATACCGACTCCGACCTTCCGCAAGATGGAGAACATCAAGAAGAATCAGTACACGACCGTGGAGTTCTCCGGCATCAGGTACAACGTCGGCCTCGATGAGTCGATATTCACCGAGCGCTACTTGAAGAACCCGCCGCGTGAGTACATCCGCTAGCCGGGAGGAAGAGGATCATGAAACGATACAGTGGACCTGCGGCGGGGTTGCTGCTCTTCGCGGCCCTCTCGGCGCCCGCCGCGGCCGACACGGATATCAGCGGATTCCTGCAGGGGCTGTACGGGTATGGGATCGACAGCCGGAATCCCGTTCCATCCGAGCTCACGGCCTCGGAGGTCAGGTTGCAGTTGAGGCTGGAGTCCTTTTCGGACAATGCCGAGTATTTCGGGAGGCTCGATCTCACTTACGATGATCATCTCGACCCCGTGGTCGGTGCCGAGCTTCGCGAGGGCTACGTAAAGTTCGGCGTCGGCCGCCGGCTCGACATGAAGGTGGGAAGACAGATCATCACCTGGGGGACGGGCGACCTCATTTTCATCAACGATCTCTTTCCGAAGGACTGGGTATCGTTTTTCTCCGGGCGCGACGACCAGTACCTCAAGGCGCCGCAGAACGCATTGAGGTTCACGCTCTACGGCGGTTCGACTTCGCTCGATTTCGTGTACACGCCGAGGTTCACCCCTGACGTCATTCCGTCGGGGATGAGGTTCAGCTACTACAATCCGATGGCGGGGGACATAGTCGGCGGCGAGGATTACCTGTTCGCCGGGAGGGCGCCCGAAGCCGAGATCGGGAACGGCGAGTTCTCCGCGAAGCTGGCCCGGTATTTCGGAAACGTCGATGCGGCCCTCTATTTCTATCGTGGATTCTACAAGACGCCCGTCGGGATGGACACGTCTGCGGTGGAGGCATACTACCCGAGGCTGATGGTCTACGGCGGCTCACTGAGGTCGCCCGCCTTGGGTGGTGTCTTCTGGATCGAAACGGGTTTCTACGACTCCCGCGGTGACACGGACGGAAACGATCCGCTCGTGCCGAACAGGTCCCTCGAGAGCATGGTGGGATTCGAGAGGCAGGTAACTTCCGCGCTGACGGCGAATCTCCAGTACTACACCGGTTACATGTTCGATCATGACGCTTACACCGCGGCGCTTCCCGATGGTGCACCGGCGGAGGAGGAGATGTACCATCTCCTCACGTCGCGGGTCACGATGCTCTTCATGATGGAGAACCTGAACGTGTCGCTCTTCGCGTTCTATTCGCCCTCCGAGGAGGACGTCTACGGGCGGATGTCGATGACGTACAAGTACACCGACGCCGTCTCGGTCGCTCTAGGCGCCAACCTGTTCCACGGTGAAGACGAGTACACGACATTCGGGGGATTCCAGCGCAACGACAACCTCTACCTGAAGTTGACATACGGAATGTAGGAGGAAGACCTGATGAGAACGGAATACATGGTAAGAGTCCTCGCCGGCGGGATGGTGCTTCTGTCCCTGGCCCTGGCGCTGCTGGTTTCGAGCTGGTGGCTGCTGCTCGGCGCCTTCGTCGGGGTCAACCTGATCCAGTCATCGTTTACGGGATTCTGCCCGGCCGAGAGAATCCTCTCCAGGCTCACGGGCAGATAGCGGGAAAGCGGCAGGGCCTCGTTCTCATTGCTCCGGCGGCGCAGGTTCCACAGCCCGGCATCGGAAAGCGGTACGAG
>JALGWA010000052.1 GCA_025774425.1 bacterium | reverse complement strand
AGCCCGTGCTCTTGCGGTAGGCCAATGCCACGAGGGCGGCCCCCGGCACGAGTACTATCGGAATGACAACGGCAGAGGCAAGGGTGCTGTATTCTGCGCGGCCCAGGGGCCAGAGCGAGGCTGCAACTGCTGCGAATCCGCCAGCCGCGACGAGCGCGCCGCCTGCACCGCGGCCGCATAGAGTACTGCCGCCGTGACAGGGGATGCCCTGGCTGTCATCGTGCCTATCCATCCGGTGGGGCCTCGCTGTGGTCAGGTGAAACACATTGTCCACGATGAGAGTTAGCACACCGGTTGGCGACATTCAAGCGGGAGAAGAACAGGGCCAGGAATCGGGGACGGTCCAAGGGAGGCGACTACCTGGATATCCTGGTGACTTTCTGTATGTCCTGGTTCTGTGCTAGGTAGAAGACCACTCCCCTGACTCTACCGTGGGTCCGCAGCCACTCCACCGCCTCCACTTCGGATCTTACGGTCTGTATGTTCCGCCCAGCGTAATAGATGACTCGTGGGCCTATCTTGATGCGCCAATGAGTTGGTATTGCGAAAACGACCTCGTCGCTGCCGCTGCCGGCAGCAATCTCAGCGCCAAGATCGGCCCATTGCCCTGGGTCGTCACATACAGCAAAGTACTTCCCATACCCGGTGAGGGAAAAGAGTATTGTCAGCCCGAGGGTGCCAAGAAGAATGTACCGGGGGGCCGTATCCTTGCTCCATGCGGACAATACTCTCGGCAAGGGCATCCCGATGGCAAGGCTCAGGAAGACGGATGTCTTGATCACGGAGAACTTATCTATGGAGGTCCATCGCGGTAGCAGGAGATGATGGAAGCAGACAGGGAACAGGGCAAGAGCCAGAAGGGCGATTTCCGATCGCGACAGGGCCCGCACGGCGCTGCGCATCTTCGCGAGCATCACCCCCCACCGAGAATGAATATCGCAGGGACGAGCGGGTGATAGGCACGCCGGTAGTGGTCGACTATGCGGGCGGCACTGAACTCTGCCGCAAAACTACGCCGCGCCGCTGCTTCTAGGAAGTGTCGGTACAAGTTACCGGCGCCGGATATCCACGCGTATTGGATGAGCATGAGGACAAGGGGTGCTGCTGTTGTCAGCAGGATCACCGCGATGGTGGGCACCGCGCGTCGCTTTTCTCTCGCGGTAACGAGGCACCAAAGTGCAGCGGACAACGCGAATAGAAGCCCGTGATTGTCCGTGTAAAGCAGTGCGAAATTGGTTGCCCCGAGGAGGGCGGCAAGTCGTCACGCAGATTGTCGTCTTGCTTGAGCAGCACCGATCCTCACCAGCAGGCAAATCCCAGGATCCACGTGTACTGCCACAGAATGTCCCAGGAGTATGTGTTGGAGTAGAACCACATGTTGGCAGGCAGAAATATGAAGAGCGTGGCCGCCATGACTGCCCCGGAATTCCGCCATTTGGTGGTCGGCAGGATAGAGATGGCGATCAGGTAGATGAGTACTGCCGCTACTAGGTGGCAGACGAGGTTGATGGCCCGGAGGCCTAGCACGCTAGGCCGGAGTCGGAGCAGGTTGAACACTAGATAGGGTAGGATGACCGAAAAGGGCGGGCAGCTGACATAATAACCGATTCCATCGTCATTAATCAGCTGGATATCGCGGGTCTGGACAAACCTATCGGTGTTGAGCGGATATGTCTGTATCAAGCAAAACCGGTTTGCTATTGCACCCTGCGTCTGCCAGTTCCTCAGAGTGGTCAAGGTCATGGCCGTGAGGCCTTCGTGATTACAGGCGAGCGGTCGGTCCAGATGTGGAATGCGGGCCAGCACTGACAGCCCGAAAAAGAAAGCAATGGTGCAAATGTGCAGGCGAATTCTGTGCCGGAGACGGCGCTCTTGGCATACCCAGGCCGTCGTCGCGACTATGATAAGGGCTACAATCACCTGGCCACATGGTGAAATCGGGCTCATACTGACGTTTCTAGCGCCCGCTCGCGCGGATAATCCGGAGCCGGATATGCTTGTTCAGGGCGTATGGGTCTGAGAAATCCAGTCCATATTCCAGTAGGGCCACCGAGAGCTGCCGGACTATGTCGCAAAGTGTCGGGTCTTGATATAGGTTCACGCTCTCGGCCGGGTCTCGGGCCAGGTCGAATAGCCACGGTTCATCCTCGGAGCTCAGTATCAACTTGTATCTGGAGGTGACCGCGGCCAGCCAGAGGGTGCCCGTCGCTTTCTCCGCGCTCCGCATGAAGGCCACGTCCTTCCAGCAAGCCGGAGATCTCCCTAACGTGAAAAGGATCGAACAATCATGGCCTTGCACTGTCTCTGGTACTTCAAAACCCATCAAGGAGAGGACAGTAGGCAAGAAATCTACGCACGTCATGGCTTCGTCCACCAGGGTCCCCGCGCGAACCTTTGTAGGACAGTATAGGATGAAGGGGATCCTCGCGGACGCTTCGTATGGGACACCCTTTCCATACATTCCGTGCTCGCCGGCCATGTCCCCATGATCCGCCGTGAAGACGATGATTGTGTTTGCAAGCAACCCACTCTCGCGGAGTGCCTTCAGCAATCTCCCCACGTTGTCGTCGATGCACTTGACCATCCCGAAGTAGCCGCTCGTGTTGGCTGCGAGGATCGCTTTCTTGGATTCCGTCCATGCCCACTTGGGGATAGTAGCGCCAGCCGCATCGGGTGTGGGGGGACGGACAAACCCCACATGCATGTACATGGTGTCATACGGGGCACGGACGCAATTCGGGTCGTGGGGGTCAGGGAAGCTCAGCATGAAGCAAAATGGCAGGTCCTTGTTGGTGTCTATGAACTCCAGGGCCTTCCCCGTCAGGTAGTCCGTGGTGTAGTTGGCTGCATCCGCCCCCGGAACTGTGTATACCGCGTGCCGGTCCCTGGGTATCACATGCGGCCCCTCAGGGGTGTCCACAATCATCTTCCAATGCCCGCGGTTGAACATGTAGCGATTGTCCACGAACCCGAACTTACGCTCTGGCCGCCAGCCGGGCTTCCCGGGTCCGTCTAGGTGCCACTTGCCGGCGTAACCTGTAGCGTACCCCTTGCGCCTGAGCAACTCGGCGATTGTCAGCGCATCATCCTTCAAGGGTATGTTGTTGTCGACTACGGCTGTCTTCTGTGGGTAGCACCCCGTCAGCAGGGAGGCGCGCGACGGCGAGCACACGGGAGTGGTGGCATAGAAGCTCGCACATAATGCCCCGTTGTCAGCAAGCCAGTCGATGTTCGGTGTGTCTACCTTGACCCCTCGACCCCAGACGAAGGCCTCGTCTTCCGGCAGGATGCGGCGGTAACATCCCAGCGTCCGGAAATTATGCTCATCGGTATGGATGATTATGAGGTTGGGGGGGACTTCACCTTGATGGCCGGAATAAGATGCATTGGATGTGTGCACCACTGCCGACACACTCAGCCCTATACCCAACAACAACTTGGCATTCACAAATGCTCTCCCCGCCTTTCTGTGCCTAGCGTCTGAGGAAATCCAAGTCGTATCTTATCATGCGGTAAATGATCCCTCTTTGTCCCTTCTCGTTGGTTTCGAAATTCCAGAAGTCCCATACGATCTCGCCGTTGGGAGTGATCTCGAACACGTGGCCCTTGTCGCTCTCGGTTATCAGGGTGTTCCCGTTGGGCAACCTCTGATTGCCGCCCCTCAGCTTGGAGAAGAACGAATTCGGGGGGTCTGTCTGGTATGTCCAGACAATCTGCCCGGTTGCGGGGCTCATCTCGATGATCCTCGAATACTCTCTAGTGCGCGTCCCATTATCGAACACCAGTATGTCTCCATTGTCGAGAGCCGTCGGCTGGTGGGGTCGGTCAAGTACTCCAGGTCCCCAGGTCCAACCAACTCGTTCCTCCTTGATGTCCAGCACCCCGATGAGGTTGAGGTTTCGCACGCAGAAAAGGAGGTCGCCTCGTTGTCCCACGGGGATCTCCCGCCGTAATACCTCGACGGTGTTGGCGTGGAGTACATCGAGGCCCTCGATTCCCGCAAGGCGGCTCCTCAGACGGGGGAACTTTCTCTTCTTCTCTTCGAAGGCGCTTTCAGGGATAGCATCCCGCAGGAGGTCGTACAGTGAGATCTTCTTGACAGGGACACCGTCGCTCGTCAAGACGACGATGCTGTTGTCGCGTATCCTCTTTGTCCCTGTTTGTCGCTGGACGCGGCGGACCTCAGTGGCCAGTACGTATATGTCGCCGTTGTGGGCGACGGCAAAGTCATGGTGGTAAGCGACCTTGTTGGCATGGTTCAGAAGAGGGTTTTCCGCTGGTCTACTGACCCAGATGACCCTGGAGTCCCAGTCAAGTTGCGCCAAGCCTACGTCCTCGATTAGGACAAGCAAATTGCCGGCTTCGTCCATCTCGGAGTAGACCCAGCCAGGGCCGGTGGTGTCATTGGGCGCCCAAGAGTGCACGATTCGCCCATCCACGTCGAGAAGATGCGCTCCGCCGACGAGTCTTGATGTCAGCAGATTCAGGCCGGGGTGGGACAGTCTCGGATTGTACAGGATTACTCCCTTCTTATCGGGATTGGGATCGTCTCTGACATACGAGAGATAGGGCAGCCCGTCGAAATCCGCGATGGTGGTCTTGTCTTCGCGGGGATTTGTCGTCAGGTCGATTGTGCCTGTTTGCCAGAGTAACCAGAAGGAGATTGCGATGGTGGCGGCGACCACCAGCGCGGCGGTGTATCTACCCCTCGTGAGCATTCTGCCCCCCCCGGCACATCTTCGCACATAGTGCGGGATTAGGCAACAGGCTCTATGTCACGACGTGCAACTGCGCTCGCTCCAGAACATGCGCTCCCCCCGGTACTGTCTGTCTCTGGGTTCGTTTCGTCCTCGACGGTTGCACCGTATGGCAGGCCCCTGAAATCGCTCGGCGAGGTCCCGTCTCTATGATTCGCCATGGAGACCTCGATGACACCCTGGGTGAAGAGCAACCAGACGGCAGCAGTCGTTCCAGCCAATACTGCGTAGAGCGGCGGTACGTGCTTGCAGGTCCCATGGATGGCGCACTAGAATCAGACCCATGAAGAGGGTGCCTCGAGTGGCAGCGGGCGTTGCGCTTGTCGCCGCCCTGCTCGTGACCGGTCTCTGCGTCTACCGGGACTACGGCATTTCCTGGGACGAACCGACCCAGCGCGAGTACGGCAGGAAGGTCTACGAGTACGTCCTGCGGGGCGACGACGAACTCCTCGCCGACCGGCACAGGGTGTACGGGCCCGTTTTCGAGTTGCTGCTGTACTCGGTCGAGAGGGCTCTCGGTATCGAGGATTTGCGGGACGTCTACTTGATGCGGCATCTCGTCACCTTCGTCATGTTCGCCGTGGGGGTGGTGTTCTTCTATCTCCTCGTGGCGCGCATGTTCGGAACCTGGAAGATGGGCCTCGTGGGAACGGCATTGCTCGTCGTGAGTCCCCGCATCTTCGCGCACGCCTTCTACAACTCCAAGGACATCCCCTTGATGGCGATGTTCATCGTGTGCATGTACACGCTCATGCTGTGCCTGGACGGAAGGAGCCTCCGGTCGTCGCTCGCGCACGGCGCGTGCTGCGCGGTTCTCGTGGACATGCGCCTCATGGGGATGCTCGTGCCGGCTGTCACGGCGGCCTGCCTCCTCTATGAGATGGCCGCCGGGCGCGGTGCCGGCGGCGGCCGCCGCGGGGCCGCCCTCCGCCTCGGCGTCTTCTGTGCCGCTCTCATCCCGTTGACGGTGCTTCTCTGGCCGACGCTCTGGACGGATCCCGTGGGCAACTTCATGGAGGCCTTCCAGGCGATGCGGAGGTTCGCGTGGCGCGCCACCGTGCTCTTCATGGGCGAGGAGGTATGGTCGACCGAACTTCCCTGGTACTACACGACCATGTGGATTCTCATAACGCTGCCGGTGATGTACGTCGTTCTCGCGCTCACCGGTTTGATGGCCGCCGTCCGCGGCCTAGCCCGCAGGGGCGCCCGGCTCGGCGTGAGGCGCAGGGAGATGCTGCTCGTTCTCACCTGGCTCGTCGTCCCGCTCGGCTTCGTGGCGGTATCCGGGGCGGTCGTCTACGACACGTGGCGGCACATGTTCTTCGTCTATCCTGCGATCGTGCTCCTTGCGCTAATGGGCCTGGCATGGGTCGGCGCGCAGAGGCGCCGGCTGGGAGGGCTGCCGGGCCGGCTCGCCGCCCTCGCGCCGCCGGTTCTCCTCGCCGCCAACATGTGCGCCGCGGCGGCCTTCATGATCCGGAGTCACCCGCACCAGAACGTCTTCTTCAACGCCCTCGTGGGCGGCGTCGGCGGTGCGGCGGGCAGGTACGAGATGGACTACTGGGGGCTCTCCTACAGGCGGCTCCTCGAGTCGCTGCTGGAGAAGGACGGGCGCAGCCGGATCGCCGTCCACTCGCTCAATGAGCCCGGCTACTACAACTCCTTTGTCTTGGCGCCTGCCGAGCGGACACGGCTGGTATACGTGGACAATCCTTCGGCCGCCGACTACTACATCACGAACTTCCGTTGGGAACGCTCTACGCTCCCGGAGGCTGCCGAGTGTGCCGCGGTCGTCGTTGATGGCGTCACACTGTCCGCCGCGTATTCGCTGCGCCGAGGTGGTGGCGCGTCAAGCAGCTTGGCGCCGCGCCCGAAACAGTACTATGATTGAGAGGGGGTGGATCCGGCCAAAGGTCGGTTCGATGAAACGCACGGTGTTCCTGCCGGTCTTGCTGCCTGTCTCGCCCACCTTCTGTGCAAAGGAGCGGGCCCGGGATGAGAAACGCGCCCTCGAGGAGCTCATCGAGAGACTCAGGTCCGTGTTGGACAACGGCGATATCCTGCCATTCGACAACGGGGTTTTGGGACAGTATTCGCGGGTTGTGGAGCTCAATTGCTCAGCGCGGGAAACTGATCGCCGCGTCCGCAGCATGCGGGGCCTGGTCTGGGTGTCGGAACCTGACGGGATGAAATGATGAAACGTTCGCAGATTCTCACGGCCGTCGGACTGGTAGTCGCGGCGTTCGCCCTGCGATATGTCGTGGCCGGCCGGGCAATCTGGTTCGACGAACGTTTCACCCTGCTGAATACGGGATCGGTCGGGGCCGCCGTCGATTACTGTGTGAAGGGTTTTCACCCGCCCCTCTATTTCACTCTCGTTGCTCTCTGGCGCGGCGTGTTTCCCTCGACGGAATTCTCCCTCCGTTGTCTCTCTCTGGTTTTCGGGATGCTCTCGCTGGGCGGGATATTTCTTGCGGGGCGGGCCGTCGGCGGCCGGGGGCGGCTCTGGCTGCTCTCGCAATAGCAACGTTCTCCCCCTGCCACTGGCTGTATTCGACGGAGCTGAGGCCCTATGCGATGTTCCTGGCGTTCTCCGCGTTCTCGACCTGGGCGTATCTCGCACGGTGCTCAATCTGTACTCGCATTACTTCGCTCTGTTCCTTGTGGCCGCGCAGGCCTGTGGCCTGGTCGTGGTGGCGTTCAGGAACTCGGCCGTCGGGGTTTGGACATCCTCCCACAGGAATCGCTTGTTCGTATATGGGCTCCTGACGCTTGCGCTGGTGGCCGTAGCGTATGCGCCGTGGCTGGGCGTGCTCCGCAGGATCGTCTCGGAGTCAGTGCCGGGCGGTCGTATGGTGTGGGCGGGCGGGCGCGTCGGCCGCGGCGTCACGCTCAAACTCGTGGGCACGTCCTTGTTCGATTCAATGGGCCAGGGGCCCATTCCCTTCTTGTTCCAGGCGGCGCTCGTCGTCGTGGCGTTGACGGCCAGGAGGTACGGGCGCGCCTCGCTGCTTTTCCTCGTGACCTGGATACTGCCGTTCGTCCTTCTCAAGACATGGAGGCCGGGCCACTTCATAGCGGCGAAGTACTTCATCTTCGCTTATCCCGTAACCGTCGCCATGGTCGGAGCGGGCATGGTCCGGGCGGCAGAGGCCTTCGCGCGGGGACGTGGGTGGGCGTCCCGCGCCTTCTGGGTGCTGTTGGCCGTGGTCTCCCTGAGCCCGCTCTTGCCGGGGCAGCACGAGCCGTACGCTTGCCATCGCGCCGACTGGCGCACCATAGTCATGGAGCTCGAGACCCGGATGGGTGAGCGGGACAAGCTCAGCTTCCCGGCGGATACCAAGACCTATGCCATGGTGATGCATTACGCGGGCGATGAGTTTCTGAGGAAGCATCCCGTGATTCTATGGCGCCCGGTCGAGGGGGCCCGGCCGTTCCTGTCGCTCGAGCCCGGGACCGGCGCCTGGCTGCTCAAGCGGGGCGGGCTGCCGGCGCCTCTCGCGGAAGGCCTTGCGGCGGGGCTCGAGACCGTCGCGACCTGGAAGATATACCCGGATTCCGTGTCTCTGTATCACTTCGTGAGCAAGTAGGAGTAGGACACGCTCCCGTTCATGACGTGGCGCCCGTCCTCGTCGAGCGGCTCGTCCTCGGGGAGCACCGCGCGGACGTAATCGACCCTCACCGAGTCCGGCGACACCACGACGCGGAGGTGCCCCGAGTTGTTCCTCTTGTCCCCGCGGTAGAACTCAGGCCTGAAGAAGCCGTCGGTATACCCCGGGTTGGCGGGTTGCGGGCATGCCTGGTAGACGATCCCGTCCAGGGTCTCACAGACGAAAACATGGTCGTGCCCGTGGAAGAAGATGTCGACGCCCTCGGCCGCCATCATGTCATGCACGGGTCCGTGCGACCAGCCGGGCCGTTTCTCCTCGAAGACATAGTCGCCGTTCTCGTCTTCGCCGCCCCACTCGAAGCTCGGCTCGCCGGCGACTTTGTATTTCGCCACTGCGACGCCGCCCCTGCCGTAGGGATAGATCTTGTCGTTCCAGAACCTGTAGCCGCCGGTGACATGGTGCGAAAACACGAACTTCCACTTCGCGTCCGACGCGTGGAGAGTTTCGTAGAGCCAGTTATATTGCTCGAGCCCGAGGGTCCAGTCCCACGCGTCGTCGCTGGACTCGTATTTGCCCGCACGGTGCGGCAGGGTCGTCGTGTTCCAGAAGGGATCGAGGACCACGAACAGCGCGTCGCCCCATTCCCAGGCGTAATAGGTCTCCCTCGGTCCGCAGCACTCCGTTTCCCCGGCATCCCCGGTGTAGAAGCCGTCGGGGTAGGGATTCGGAATCAGGGCCTTCCTCGCCAGGGCGCCGATGACCTCCAGGCTGTCGGCCCGCCGCGGCCGCCGCCAGCCTTCCTCGCCCTCGTGATTGCCGATAACCAGATAGAAGGGGACATAGGGGCTCATGCGCCCGAGGAACACCCGTTGGAGGAGATAGCGCTCGAAAGCTTCGGACAGCGTCCGTGCGCTGCCACCCGAGTACCGTTCGATGCCCGCGAAGTCGCCCATGTCCATGTGGAAATCCGGATGGTCGGCGAGGGCGTTGTCGAGGACAAGGCTGTAGAGCCTCGCCTTCCTGGTGCGCCCGCCCGTCAGGAGCTCGTTGAGATGGGAATCCGCCTGGACGGTGAAGGTGAATCCCCCCCCTCGGGCGCTGCGTCCGGAAACGCCCGCGGGCCGCTTCCCTGAAGTCGGCGGCGGCGCTCGTGCGGGCCATGATTCTGTAGTGATACTCCGTGCCGCGCGAAAGCCCCGTCAGCGTGATTTCGGCCGAACTCCCCAAAGGGCCCTCACAACCTATGGCGACGGAGTCCGAAGCTCCGCCGTCGCCGCCGGCCGTCGCTCCGTACTCGACATAGACCACGGCGGGGGCTGACACGACTATGCCGATCGTGACGGAACTGTCCGTGGGCCGGCCGAGCATGGGGCCCGCGAGCAGGGCGTCATCCGTAGGCGGAAGGGCCTCGCGGACTTCGAGCAGGAGATCCTCCAGGCTCTCCAACTTCCTGGCGCCGAGCGCCGGCGAGATACAA
>JALGWA010000051.1 GCA_025774425.1 bacterium | reverse complement strand
GGACCGAAGAAAACGAGAAGGACCGTCACGAGGAGGACGATCGCCCCCGCGATCCCGGCGGCTCGGCGCGGAGATCCACGCAGCCGCCCAGCGGACGCGTCGGACGTCATACCCTCACCTCTCGGCCGCTACCTCGAGACTATCACCGGGAAACCGTCCTCATGCTCTATCAAGCCCTTGACTACGGTTTCCTCCCCTTCTTCGAAGCGGGCTTGGGTGTATACCTTGATCACCGCGAAGAGGCACACGCTGTCGATGCAGACTTCCTCCCTCTCGAGGTCCTTGAGGAAGATGACGTTGCTCTCCGGCTCCACCAGGTCCACCGTCCCCCGCACGCTGACCGGCCCTTCGGTCACGGCGCCCTCGAGCACATCCGCGACGTCACACACGCCCGGGCCCCTCAAGAGCCTCGAGCCGAAGACGATGTAAATCCCTCCGAGCAGCACTATCAACACGGCGATGAGCCGCACGCTCCGGGCCGGTCCAGCCAAGTATCACCTCCTGCTCTGCGAAGTCATGTCCCGAGAAGCCGGATGATCTCGGTGAGAAAGGCGGGAAGGTCCTCCGGCTTTCTCGAGGTGACGAGATTGCCGTCGATGACGACCTCACTGTCCTCCCACACGGCCCCGGCGTTCGTCATATCGTCCCTTATCGCGAAGAAGGACGTCACCCTCCTGCCCGTAAGAATACCGGCCGAAATCAGCACCCACCCGCCGTGACAGATGGCGGCGACCACGCCGCCCTTGTCATGTATCGTGCGGACGAACGAGTTCATCTCCTCGTGCCGCCTGAGGAAGTCCGGCGCATACCCGCCCGGCACCACGACGCCGTCGAAGTCGGCGGCGGCCGCTTCGCCTACGGCGACCTCCTCACGCGCCGGATAGCCGCACTTGCTCCTGTACACACCCTTTCCCGTCCCCACCAACTTGACGTCGAACCCCGCCTCCTTGAGGCGCAGATAGGGATACCAGACTTCGAGCTCCTGGTACTGATCCTCGACAAGCACCGCGACTTTTTTCATTTCGCCCACCCCCGTACCGCTCAGTCGATGCCGAACAACTCCGTGCTCAAGTAGCGCTCGCCGGTGTCCGGCAGGATCACGACGATCAGCTTGCCCTCGCTTTGGGCACGCGATGCGACCTCCATCGCCGCATACATGGCCCCGCCGCTGGAGACGCCCGCAAGGATGCCCTCTTCCCGCGCCAGCCTGCGCGTCGTCTCCGCCGCCCGCTCGTAGCTCACCTTGAGGATCTCGTCCACCACGTCGAGGTTTACGACATCGGGGACGAACCCCGGGCCCCAACCCTGGATCTTGTGCGGCCCCGCCGGCCCGCCCGAAAGCACCGGCGACTCCTCCGGCTCGACTGCGACTATCCTGACCGCGGGTTTCTTCTCCTTGAGCCTCTCACCCACGCCCGTCACGGTTCCCCCCGTGCCCGTGCCGCATACGACTGCGTCCACCTTGCCGTCCGTATCCGCCCAGATCTCCTCGGCGGTCGTCGTCCTGTGGGCGGCCGGGTTCGCCGGGTTGCCGAACTGGTTCGGGCCGAAGGTCCTCGGGTCGGACGCGGTTATCTCCTTGGCCTTCTCCACGGCCCCCTTCATCCCCTCTTCCCCGGGCGTGAGCACGAGTTCGGCCCCCAGCGCGAGCAACAGGCGCTTGCGCTCCTCGCTCATTGTCTCGGGCATGGTGAGTATGAGCCTGTAGCCCCTGGCGGCACACACGAATGCGAGCCCGATGCCCGTGTTGCCGCTCGTGGGCTCCACGACCGTGACGCCCGGCCTGAGGACGCCCACCCTCTCGGCGGCGTCGATCATGCTCACCGCGATCCTGTCCTTGACGCTGGAGAGCGGATTGAAAAACTCGAGCTTGGCCACAACCCTGCCCGGCATACCCCGGGTCAGGTTCCGGACCTCGACGAGCGGTGTGCTCCCGACCAACCTGGTGATGTCTTCGGCGATTCTCATGCCACTACCCCTCCTGGCCCTTTAGACGCAGTGTAGCAGCCGTGAGTCCAGAGTCAAACACGAACCCCGACGCCGCCGGCTACCGGCAAGGTCCGGGAGCGGCCGCCGTCACGAGGCCCGGGGCTTCTCACAAGGTCTCCCGCGCCGCGGGATCAGGGAGAGCACGATGAAGCCGCCCACGGTGACTCCGGCGAAGATGGTGAAAAACCGCCAGAGCAGGGTGTACACCCCGAGCATGTTGGGCCGTATGCCGAGCGTGGTCAGTATCCAGTAGTTGCTGAACTCGGCGATACCGCCCGCGCTGGGCGTCGGGCCGAAGTAGGCGATGAAGAACAGGATGAACTGCGCCGGGTAGATCGTTGACAAGTCGTAGTCGATGTCGAGACCGGAAAGGAGCACCGGAGCGATCAGCGCATTCACGCCGATGGCGACCGCCGTGACAAGGAGGGCGCCCAAGACGCTCGATTTCTTCGAGCCGGCGAACATCGCCATGCTCGCCCGGTACCGGTCTATCCCCCCGAGGAAGCGCTTCGTGAAGCCGATCCTCTTCTCGATCCCGAGGCCCCGCATCGCCGCAAGCAGCGCCCGGCCGGCGACCCGCTTCAGCGCCGGCGTCCTGGTCAGCGACAGCACGAACACCACCACGAGCACGCCGAATACGACGACGGCGGCAAGCAACACTCCCGTCATGCGGGGGCCGAAGTCGGACCTGAGGCCCGGGCTCGACACCAGCACGGCGAGCGCCGACGATACGAGACAGACCACCGTCAGCACCGCGCCGGTCAGGCATGCCGCGAAGGCCTTGGACACCGGCACGCCGGCCCTGCTGAGGACGTAGATCTGCATCGGCCCGCCGCCGGTCTGGGAGGGCGTCACCGCCCCCAGGAAGATGTTCGTCATGAAGGCCTTGAGGGAGGTGACGATACTCACCCCGTCGCCCAGAGCGTCGACGAGGATCTTGAATCTCAGACCGTTCAAGCACCACTGAGTGACCATGAGGCCGCAGGCGAGCGCGATGAACTCCGGTCTCATGCGCGCCAGCCCCGTCCAGGTGCCGGGGTCGGCGGTGAGGAAGATGATGACGAGGGCGCTCGCGACGCTCAACGCCAGGAACACCGCGAGGCCGGGACCCACTCTGAAGGTTCTTCCGCCTACGCGCATGGCGAAAGCCCGGGCTTCGAGGTCATCGCCGGCTCTCCTCTCCGAGCAGGGGTTGGACGCCCGTCCAGGTCAACGGGCCGAGCATAACACGGCGCATGACTGGCTTACAACAGGCGGAAGGCGCGTGAAACCCACTCCTACCTCGCGACGACGACCTTGCGCACGGCCTCCGCGCCGCCGAACCTCAGCCTGACGAAATAGACGCCCGGCGCGACATCTCCGCCGGCCGCCCAGGGGGCATCGTGGTAGCCGGCCGCAAACCAGCCCCCGGCCAGCCCGGCGACATGCCTGCCGGACACGTCGTAGACCCCGAGGTCGACCCGGCCGTCCGCGGGCACTCCGAACCTGATCACGGTGCGGTCCCAGAAGGGGTTGGGCGTGCTCCCGCATATGAGCGGATACGCCGGCGCGCCGATCTCGCCGCCGACGCCCGCCGCCGGGTCCCTTATCTCGAAGTCGGCGTCGCTCCCGTCTTCCCCGCTCAGCCCGTCCCCGTCCCAGGCGACGACCTTGATGCGCGCCTGTGTCGTCGGCGCGGCGTCGACCGTCCAGGAGAAGACACCGTCGTCGGTCTCGCCGGAGGCGATGACATCCGGATACGTGCCGCCTCCGTCCGAGGAGAGCAGAATATCGACACCGACGACCGCGACATCGTCGTCGGCCGTCCATGTGATGTCATGACTCGAACCCATCTCCCACACCTCTCCCCCGTTCGGAGAAGTGACCGTCACCGTGGGCGGCTCCGGGGCGGCCGGAGTCAGCGTAACCGTCACGGTCTGCGACGAGGACGATATGTCGACGGCGACGTAACAGACCGCATGCGCTCCGGAGTAGTCCACCTGCATCAGCGTCCCGCCCGAGACGTCGATCGTGCACTGCTCGTTGGGCATGAGGAAACGGAGCCGGGCGTTCTCGAAATGCTCGCTCATGCTCTTGACGATGCCGGCCGTCACCGTGTAGTTGGTGCCGTCGTTGGCCGGCGAGTAGGTGACATGCAGGTTGCCCCCGTCGGACCCGGCCGATACGGTGGGGGACGGCGTCAGCGTCCCGCCCGAGACGCGCACCAGCCTGTAGCTGCGCTCGCCGTCGCAGACATTGTTGGTCAGGATCTCGTAGGGGTGCGTGTAGTCGTCATCGTCCCGGTGTTCGTGGCCGGCCAGCGACATGTCGGCTCCCAGGGCGGCCAGGTTGATCTGATTCGAAAAGTCGTAGTGGAAGAAGAGCACGCGCGCTGCGCTCGCCGATGAGGCGGCCATCTCGTCGGCGAGCCAGTCCATCTGGCCCGATGTGAAGCTGTCGCTCCCGTAGATGCTCGACCTCCAGCCGTCGTAGTTTATGTAGGCCTCGAGCCCGATATAGTGCACCGGCCCGTAATCGAAGCTGTAGTTCTGCGTGTACCACGGAGCGCCCGGCGGCGGCGAGTCGAGCCGCTTCCAGCCGAAGAACCTCCACCAGTCGCGGCGCGCCGTGCCGTCCGGCGGCGGGCTGTCGTCCCAGCCGCCGATGTCGTGGTTGCCCGACGTGAGATAGACGGGTACGTCGAACTCATAGAGCAGCGCCTGGGAGCGCGTGTAGTAGCGCTTGCCGAGGAAATCCTCGAGCTCGCCCTCGTTGACGAGGTCGCCCGTCAGCAGCACGAACTCGGGGTTGATTATGTTGATGTCGCGGATGACCTCCCTGAAGTCGACGACCTCGGAGGAGTCCGTGTCCGCCCCCTCCTGGTAATAGTAGAGGTGGGTCGGCAGATGCGTATCCGTGACGTGGACGAAGTAGTAGTCGTTCCTGAAGGCCGGGATCACGCGCACGGCGTTCCTGGCGAGGTCGTATACGCCTCCCGCGGCCGTGACTTCGAGATCGTAGAGCTCGTACAGCGAAACCCCCGGGACGACCGCCCCGACCTCCCACCACAGCGTGGAGGAGTTGTAGGCCGCGCCTGCGATGGAGAGCGGGACATGCGTCTGGCCGTATATGAGCTCGGCCGCCCAGCCGCCCGCACCCGGGTCGGCCTCGCATTCGATGGTGAGAGTATCCCCCGGAGTCACGATCGCGGGGATGTTGACCAGAGGCCGCTGTATGACCGTGAGGGTGTCGCCGACGGCCTGAGCCGCGGGGGGCGCCGCGAGAATCGCCCCGACGATGAGGCATGCAGCAACACCGACGAGGCCTGCAAATGGCCGCCGGACCATCACGCCGTCTCCTTCGCTGTAAGAGCAATCGTAGTCACGCGTGGGCTTTTTTCATTATACCATATCCGCCGCCCCCGCGCAATCCAAGCCGCCCGTGTGGGCCTTGAGTAAACGGGCGCGTTATGTTAGGGTTTGGTGATTTCCAGGCGGAAACCAAGCCGTCGTCTATTACAACCGGGCGCAACGCGGAGGAGCGGTCATGGGAAAATCAGTGGCGCAGAAAGTCATAGAGAAGCATCTCGTCGAGGGCGAGCCGAAACCGGGCGAGCCCATTGCGATCAAGATCGACCAGACGCTCACCCAGGACGCCACGGGAACGATGGCGTACCTGCAGTTCGAGGCCCTGGGCATACCGCGCGTCAGAACCGACCTCTCGGTGAGCTATGTCGATCACAACACCCTCCAGACCGGCTTCATGAACGCAGACGACCATCGCTTCCTGCAGACCGTCGCCGCCAGGTACGGTCTCTACTTCTCGCGGCCGGGCAACGGCATCTGCCACCAGGTCAATCTCGAACGCTTCGGCGTGCCGGGCAGGACGCTCCTCGGCTCCGACAGCCACACGCCCACCGGCGGCGGCATCGGCATGATAGCCATCGGCGCGGGCGGCCTCGACGTCGCCGCGGCCATGGCGGGATACCCCTTCTATCTGGCCATGCCCAAGATCGTGCTCATCAATCTCAAGGGGAAGCTCCCGCCCTGGGTCGCCGCCAAGGATGTGATACTCGAGGTCCTGAGGGTGCTGACCGTGAAGGGCGGCGTCGGCAAGATCATGGAATACGGGGGCGAGGGCGTCGGGTCCCTGACCGTCCCCGAGCGCGCCACCATAACCAACATGGGCGCCGAGCTCGGTGCCACGACCTCCATCTTCCCGAGCGACGAGATCACCAAGGCCTTCCTCGAGGCCCAGGGCAGAGGCGACGCCTGGACCGAGATACTCCCCGACCCGGACGCGGCCTACGACGAGACCATCGATATCGACCTCGGCTCGCTCGAGCCCAATGTCGCGCAGCCCTTCAACCCCGACCGGGTGGTCAAGGTCCGCGAGATCGAGGGCATGAAGGTCGACCAGGTGGCCATCGGGAGTTGCACCAACTCCTCCCTCAAGGAGATGCTCACGGCGGCCGAGATGCTCGCCGGCAAGACCATCGCCCCCGACCTCAGCCTCATGGTGAGCCCCGGCTCCAAGCAGGTCTTCGAGATGATGGCCCGCGCGGGGGCGCTCGAGAAGATAATAGCCGCCGGCGGCAGGATACTCGAGTCGGCCTGCGGCCCGTGCATCGGCATGGGGGCGGCCCCGCCCTCGGGCGGCGTCTCGGTGAGGACGCACAACAGGAACTTCGAGGGGAGAAGCGGCACCGCCGACGCCAAGGTCTACCTGACGAGCGTGGAGACGGCCGTCGCGACGGCCCTCGAGGGCGTGCTCACCGATCCGAGGAAACTCGGCAGCCCGCCGAGGATCGACCTGCCGGCCAGGTTCGACGTCAACGACAACATGATCATCCCGCCGCCCGAGGACGGCAGCAAGGTCGAGGTCATACGCGGCCCCAACATCAAGCCGCTCCCCGTCAACGACCCCCTGCCCGACCGGCTCGAGGGCGAGGTGCTCCTCAAGGTCGGCGACAACATCACGACCGACCACATCATGCCGGCCGGGGCCAAGATCCTCCCCTTGAGATCCAACATCCCCGCGATCTCCGAATACGTCTACGAAATAGTCGACCCGACCTTCCCCGCCAGGGCCAAGGAAGCCGGCGGCGGCTTCATCGTCGGCGGCGAGAACTACGGCCAGGGCTCGAGCCGCGAGCACGCCGCCCTGGCGCCGATGTACCTGGGCATAAAGTGGGTGCTGGTGAAATCCTTCGCACGGATCCACAAGGCCAATCTCATCAACTTCGGCATAATCCCCATCACCTTCGACGATCCGGCCGACTACGACAAGATCGAGAGCGGCGACGAGATAGTGATCGAGAACGTCAGAGAGAGGCTCGAGAAGAACGAGCCCCTGACGCTCGTGAACAAGACCAAGGGCGTCGAGATCAAGGGAACGTACGAACTCTCGGACAGGCAGCGCGAGATCATCCTCGAGGGGGGCCTGCTCAACTACGTCAAGAAGTCGGTCTCCTAGCCCGTGTCTGACATCTCAGGCGGCTAGGTTGTCGGTCTTACTCGTGGCGGGGCCCGAGGTCGTCACCACATCGCTGCGGCCCGCCCACG